>JAJOJL010000051.1 GCA_021208645.1 Bacillus sp. (in: firmicutes)
CTATTTCTGTCTTTCAAATTAGTCATATCTGGACTTTGCTTTCCTTGTTTGAGCCATTCCCTCCATTCATTCAAAAGCTCATCTGTATATTGATCGGCTTCGATCTGCCAACCTCTCTCTGTAAAAACAATCATTGGTAGTTTTCTAAAATACTCAATATCTAGGAAATCATAATCGATCATCCAATCAATTTTTTGGATAATTTCATCCAGTTTCTCTGACTTAAAGTAACCATAGACAGGAGAGCGATCAAGTTCCAACTCTAGTACTCTCTTCTCCTTAGAACCCTTTAGGATTTTTGCAAGAAGTGTGCGACCTCCTCTAGCAATAATTTCATCTGCCGCTCTCAATATGACTTTTATCTCCTCTTCAGTTAATTGCTTTATATTTTTCATCATATTGGTAACTCCTATCATCCCAAGACTGAGGTATGGGCTTTTTTTTGTGACATTTTCTATCCACTTGTTTTTTGTCATTCCGCCATTCCCATGGATATTAGCCTGATTTAATCTGCATCGTTTTTTACCTCTGCCCAAGTTGCAGTATTTTTTTAGACACTTCCATCCACCTTTTATTACCACTCAATGTCTTCAGGATATTCAGCCGGAGCTTTTATATCTGTCATATGACAGTTATATTTTCTTGCTGCATCTAACACAGCTTTCTCTACTGCTTGATACTCTCGTCCCTTTTCTGCTAGTCGCTTAGCCATAATGGAAATGCTTTTCAAACGCTTTTCTTTATCCATTTCTATAAAGTCACAATTCAATTCATCAAGGTACTGTGTTGCATAATGATCAGACCACGCGTAGTCATGATTTATTAGTTTTAATACTCTGTTATGTGATGTTTCTGGTATGGTTTCTTTTAACCCATTTGCAATCGCAGCTTGAAAGCTTCGCACTGTTGTAATTGATATATCCCAAACATTTCGATAATCACTAAAGATGTTATAATTATTCTTAGCCTGTTTTTTTGCATATAATTTAATAAAATCATTTAATGCCATTGTAACAAAAAGGATCTCTGGCCATAGAACATTACACACTAAATAAATATTTTTGTCGTTTCCTACAATCGATAAGTACCTCATTTTATTGTGATCTAGTCCATTTTCAACAAACTCGACTCCACGATTCCCCATTAAAGCATGGCGAATATCATAACAAACACCAAGAACCCTTAATCTAGCACCCTCATAAGCTTCCCACTCCCATTCATCACCCACAATGGTATGAAGTGCATCATAAAGTGCTTCAAAATCATGAAAATCTCCACATATCATTACTCCTGTATAGTTTGGAGTAGTTTTTACTTGAATCATATTGAATTCCTCTCACTTCTGGAACGCTGAAACCGTCCCTTTGCTCTCAGTAGCTGTTTCATCTGGTAGTCTATTTATCTCTTTAAAACTTGTATGGTATAGCTGTTCATAAATATCCATTAGCTATCCCAATCACTAAATCTTTAACTCTAGTTTAGCCAAGAAACCACTTATTTAACAGTATAATTTAGATCAAAAAAGACATTAGGAGGTGCCCTAACATCTAATTTGAAGAAAAAACTTTTGCACATGATACTTAAGTCACTTGTAGATGATGATTTGCTAAAGTTTCTCCTTAAAACAGATATATTAAATTCAACAGAGTTTATTTTAAAACAAGTTACAATATACACTCCATATAGGTTGAATAGTAGTTCCAGACTATTTTAATAC
The DNA here is from genome assembly GCA_021208645.1 of Bacillus sp. (in: firmicutes). Lineage (GTDB taxonomy): Bacteria > Bacillota > Bacilli > Bacillales > Salisediminibacteriaceae > Evansella. The sequence goes on from JAJOJL010000051.1 coordinate 1,718, forward strand.
TATCTGCGACACGCACTCAACCTGGGCTGTCTGCGGAAACATATCCACTGGCTGAAGGGATTTCAACTTATATCCTCCTTTGGTGATCGCATCCACATTCTTTGCTAACGTGGAAGGATTACAAGACACATAAACGATTCGTTTTGGCTTCACTCTAAGTAATGTGTCGATGAACGTCTGGTCCAGACCTGTCCTTGGTGGATCTACCACCACTACATCAGGATGCCAGCCTTCCTTCTCCCATTTCGGTAGCCATGTTTCCGCCTTCCCTGTTACATACAGAGCATTCTTCAAACCATGGGCTTCAGCATTCTTCTTGGCGTCCTGTATTGCCTCTTCAATAACATCCATTCCCCTAAGTTCTGCTGCTCCATCTGCAAGCCACAGTCCAATCGTGCCCACACCACAATAAGCATCCACGACCTTTTCTTTTCCTGTTAACTCCGCTGCTTCCTTCGCTGCATTATACAGCTTCACCGTTTGGACTGGATTCAACTGAAAAAACGCCCGCGGCGACAAGTCAAAAGTAAATTCACTCATTCGTTCTTCGATTTTTTCTTTCCCATATAAAACGATCGTTTCCTCGCCAAAAATTAAGGAAGTTTTCATGGGATTTACGTTTTGTACAATGGATGTCACATCTGGAAGGCGGCGCCGAATTTCCTCCACAAATAATTCCTCTCTTGGAATCTCTTTTTTCGCCGTCACCAACACTACTTGATATTCACCCGTTTCAAAGCCAACTCGCGTAACAATCGTTCGCAGCACACCTGAACGTTTCCGTTCATTATAGGCTGGAATTTTCATATCTTCTGCAATTTGTTTGACGACTTTCGTCACCTTATTCGTCTGAGGGTGCTGAACAATACAATCATCTAAATCAATTAGCCGATGACTATTAGAACTGTACAAACCTGCCACCATTTTTCCATCAACACTACCAACTTGCATTTGGCTTTTATTTCGATAATTCCACGGTTCATCCATACCGATCGTATCCCGAAAATCTATCTTATCTAAGTTAATCTTCGTATACCGCTCAAAGGCTTGGCGAACAATATCCTTTTTTTCCCGAAGCTGCCCTTCATAGGAAAGATGTTGCAGCTGACAGCCTCCGCATTCTTTATAGACAGGGCAAGGTGCTGCCACTCTGTCTGGAGACGGTTTACGAAGCTTTACAACCTTTCCTTCTGCAAACTTCCCCTTTACCTTCGTCACTTCACAAACAATTTCCTCATCTGGAAGAGCCCCAGGTACAAACACAACTTGTCGTTTGAAAAACCCGACACCTTCCCCGTCGATCCCCATTCTTTTTATGGTTAAGGGAAAACGCTGCCCTACTTTTATTGTTAATTGAGTTGAAGGAGACTGCTGTTTCTTCTCCCCTTTACGATGTTTCATTACTGCCACCTCAAGTCTAATACTAAAAGTCCTACATTCACCAATACTTTATACAATGGGCTCCACAATAGCAAATTAGAGACCTCTGAAAAACTTGAAAAGTTAGAGGGACTGGAAAAGTGGAAAAGCACCACTCTTTCAGTGCCCTCAGCAAATTATCTGTGGTGCGTACACTACTTATTTCAGTTCCGTAGGGAATAGCTATAACAACTTTTTGAGATACTATTAACACTTGTCTTTACAATTGTATTTGCATAAGGAGCATCTCCATGCTATACGTTACCATTGTTACTATTGTGTTAGCTATCTTCTTTACTATGATGCCAAAACATATGAAAACTAAAGATATTGTCATTATGTGGCTCATGATTTCCTATGTAGAACTAGTTGCTGATCTTTATTTAGCCCAAGTATTGGAGCTTTACCATTTTGCAGGTGAGAAAACCGTAAGTCCAGACGCACTAACGATAAAACTATTTATTGGCCCATTATTTGGAGTTATCTTCGTAAATTTTATGCCAAAAGGTTTCCTTGCCTTTATTCCCTACTGGTTAGTATGGGTTGCATTTTCCACATTTTTTGAATGGACTACGAGTGTATTCGGCTACCTGCAATATACAGGGTGGAACATCTACCTTTCCCTGTTTTTTTACTTTTTCATCATTCCTATCACACGGAAGTTTTACTTTTTTATAAAACATGAGAAGTAGAAACCTAACCTGTTCGTTGCCGTTATGCCATCTCAAGGCTTTCCCATAAATAAAGAGATGCATATGTACGATACGGTCGCCACCGTTCTGATTTAAGGAGCATTTCTTCCTTGGATGGCTTCTCAGCTAATTCGTAATACTTCTTCATCCCATTTTGAATGCCAATATCTTGAATCGGAAATAAATCCGTTCTGCCAAGCCCAAACATAAGAAAACATTCGGCAGTCCATCGACCAACACCACGAATTGCCGTTAGCTCTGCTATTATTTCCTCATTTTCTTTTTTTGCTAGCTCATTTACGTTCAGCTTACCGTCCACGATCATCTTCGACGTATCAATTACATACTCCGCCTTCCGCTGACTGAATTGCAACCCCCGTAAATCATCCACCGTTAATTTGCTTACCTTTTCTGGCGTCGGATAAAACCAATGTCCCGCCTCTTCCACACCGAAAGTATGGACAAACCGTTTTGTCAGTTCATAAGCAAACTTCATGTTTAACTGTTGATGAATAATCGTCTTTATCAAACAACCATACAAAGAAAAATCACATATGAATGGTGTTCCCCTTAATGTCGTAAACAATCGTGCCAAGTCTGTTTCCTGAAAATGTTCATAGATAGTTTGCAAAGGTATATTCCAATGGAAAATCCTATTCAACTCATCCATAATTTTATCTTCATCTACTATTCCCCATGATTTAATGTAAAAAACAGGTTGTTCAATACTACCATTTTGCGTAACTTATACCACGACAGGACGGTCTTTTATCCATAAAGGAACTGCAATAACTTGTTTTTCCATGTCAATTTTATGTAATGGATCTATTTTCAACCTTTGTAATCCTCGGGAAAAGTTATAAGGTCCCTTTAATACCAACTGTTCTTTCATTCCAACACCACCTCACTTTCTCCCATTCTATCATATGACAATTCCTTTCCTTAACTTGGCAGCCCCTAATCCCGTTTTCCTCTGCTACAATAGTAGTTGCGATAATGTTATTAAGGGAGAGATTATTTGTGTCAATTCCAACAGATGTGGCTTCATTACAAATTATGGCCGAAGTTTACAAAAAGAAAAACCTGCAAGAAATCCTAGACAAAACGGTTCACAGCCTCGTAGAGCAAGTTCCTTACATTCATTGGGCAGGAATTTATTTTTATGAAAACGAAGCAGATGTAAGATTAATGGCTGCTTCTGATGATGAAAATGATTTAGTGTGGGAATCAAACAGTGAGTTAAAGTTTCCTATTAAAAATTCCGAGGAAGAAGCGATTGGCGTATTAATTGTACGCACTCGTGAAGCCATTGCGTTTGATATTACGGATGTAAGTACATTAGAAACGATTGCAGCAGCAATTGGTGAAATTAGTTTTGCGAATTAAGAAAAAAAGCAGCCCAGAAGTCGAAACTCTTGGACTGCTTTTTATTTTGCATTTTCAGTAGTTTCCTTACCACTCTTCGTGGCTCTTGTCATTGGCGATTCATGGGTAATAAGCTCTTTTCCATCGCTAATTCGTCTAAGCTTTTAAAGGTGTAGCCTTCTTTTTGTAAATCATCAATGACTTTCCCTAACGCCTCCGCATTATCCCTCGATACAGAATGGAGAAGCATAATCGCTCCAGGATGGACTCGTTTCATTATGTTATTATAGGCATATTTCCAACCCTTTTGATTATTGGTCTCCCAATCCTTATAAGCAAAAGACCAAAATACATTGATATAGCCCAGTTCGGTACTTCGAGCTAGCGTACGTTCACTAAAAGTTCCCTGAGGTGGTCGTAAATACCTCATGTCATCTCTGCCTGTTACTTCTGTATACAATTCCTTTAAACTTTCCAGCTCTCTTTTTAACCGGTCGTCAGATACGTCAGGTAAGCTAGGATGATGGTACGAGTGATTGCCAACGATATGCCCTTCTGCCACCATTCTTTTCACGAGCTCTGATTCTTCCTTTAAGTAATGACCTGTAACAAAGAATGCCGCCGGAACACCCTTTTCCTTCAGGACGTCTAATATTTCAATGGTGTATCCATTTTCATACCCATTATCAAAAGTGAGGTACAACTCTTTTTTGTCCGTATTTCCAATATAATAACCACCGTATTTCGTTAGGAGTTCTTCATATAATGGCTCTGTGGTTGCCGGCTGATTATTCTTGGCAGGGTTAAAGCTCCAATTATGCTTTTCATTGCTTTCTGCTGCGAATGTTACGGTACTCATCATTGTTATATAGAGGATGATGCTCATCCACACGAGTGTATTTTTTTACTGTTTTGTCCATTGGCCTCTCCTTCACTTCGCACCTTTTTTGTATGAATCACTCCCTATAGTTTTATGCTTTCCTTACTTTTTATTCATTACAATGAAACTATTTCGCTTTAGAAAGAGGCATTTGATTTAAACTGTTTACTTGACGCCTATATTCCATCTCCAATTCCGTTAACGTTAATTCATACAATTGCCGCTCGCCTTTTTTATATATTCCCATCTGAATTAATTCGTTGATTAAATAATCCTTTTTACTCCGAATTGCTTCTTGAATGTACTTAGACAATCAAATCACTCCATTTCCAAAATTGTTAAGTTATCCTGTGCAAGTGGCACAATACATACCAAACACAACTCCATCTTCACGGGGAAAGCTTTGCAATTATGTCTATGGAGTCTGTTCAAAAAGATCGGTTCTTGAGCTTTTTGAACAGACAGCAATGAGCGTAGTCGTCCCATTCTTTTAGAAGCCTGATAGGGTTGGGTTTCTCCTTTCAAGATGGTGACGAGGGAAGCCATTGCCACAATATTTTATAATAAATGTTACTGGTTCGATTCAAATAATTGAGGTCAGTTTATGGCTTCGGCTAAAGTTTGGTCCATCATAAAAGCCCCTTCCCAAGAAGAGGCAGACATAGGTGCTTCTACTCTCTCCTTATTTATCAAGCATACACGCTTGCTGGAATTGGCACATGATCTTTGTCAGATATGCTGCCGAGGTTTCTTCAGGCCAGTCCCTCCACCTCTCTTCATAAGGATTTTTCTGTAATATGAAGTTGTTACACCTTACTTATATGATTAGAGGGTTTGAATAATGACGAAATTTGATTAGATTTTTGGAAAAATTATTTATTGTGGTGAAAAACATGTCAGTTAACGGGGGAGCAAGTCTTTATATGACTATGGTAGGTTCGGTTTTGTTAATGGTGTATCTTTTCTAGGCTTCTTTCCCCTACATTTCTTTCCATACCCCATTGAAGGTTGGCTTAATCCTTTTTTGTTAGTTATTTTTCACTTCTTTTGTGTTTAGGGTATGAAAACGCCGGATCGTTACCTATAATCCATACTTAACTTGTTTTAGGTCACGTATAATTCGTTTTCGTTACCTATAATCCACCTCCAACCTGTTTAGGGCACGAATACCTCCCTTTCGTTACCTATAATCCATCTCCAAACAGTTTTAGGGCACGATTAACCCCGATTCGTTACCTATAATCCTCTCCCATCCAATTTTAGGGCACGAATAACTAACCTCAATAAAAAACAAAAACACTTGGATTCAATATCCAAGTGCTTCCTTGCAAAAATTTCGTCAAACCCTTATGCCAACCCCAATGTAGGCAAGAAATAAAGAACAACAACGATCAAAAGTCCATAAAAGCTTAATTGTCCTACAAAATTGGTTAGTGGATTCTCTGCTTTTTCTTTTCTTCCGTAAATACTTATTACAAACCCTATGACGCTCCATACATAAAAGAAATATTGCGGGTATGGAAATATGGAGAAATCAATGATAAACAAGCTGATTAAAACTCCGAACGCAATCCATTTCAATATATTTCCTAACACAATCACGACACCTACTTATCTATAATTTATCCTATAAGACCTAAAAATGTTTCTAAAACTGTATATTCATCTATCCCAATTTATCGTATCCCATTGCCTGTTTGATGACAAGTTTCCATATCGCACCAGCCTTCAAAAAGTAGAAGATATACCTACAACTGCCGTTCCCTGCCTTGACTGTCCTTTAAAATAATGTCCACGAAGCCGCTTTGCCCCCATTGGGAATAAAAATCAACTTCCGTTAAATGAATTGTTTCACGAAATTCCACTTGCTTCCTTTGCCCAGGCAACAACGTTACATAATGAGGACCTGCCCTGTTTATTAAAGAATATGTTTCGTCTTCCTGGAACCGAGATTTTTCAAAAATAATCTCAAATTCTACGGTCTCGTTACTATGATTTTCTAACGGAATCATGCAATCAATACTCGCTTCCCTCGAACCATCCAACTGCTCAAACGTACAATGGCTCCTTTCCTTGTCGAAGCCAACCGTATAAATGCCTCTCGCAAGGGAGGATTGATACGTTTCCACTAGCCAAATTGGCATCGTCAATACAGCAATTATCCCCAAGATAACCATGCGTTTTCGCCATTTATTCAACGCCTGACTAACTTGACTCAAACCGTAAATGACCATAATGAAAACAGCGATTCCCACAAAATGAAAGCCTGTTTCCGTTTGCATATTTGAATAAGCTGGCAGCCCCAACTCCATTATAATCGTATCTCCTAGAGGGCGGCGATGGGGAAATGGCAGCAGCAAAATGATTGATGCTGCAATAAAGACAAGCCCCTTCCAAAGCTGTTCCTTGTTTTTCACAAGTCCTTCAGGTGAATTTGTTTCCATCCAATCACTCCAGGCATTCCATTCTACTATAAAAATTTTAACACACTACATCCTTTATATGATAAAACAAAATCATGAAAATGCAATTTATACCCCACAATATGAAAAAAACGAATGACTAACTACACTCCTTGATTATTCCCAATAACTAAAAATGCTGGCCTCCATAAGAATGCCAGCATCTTGTTATTTTTCAATTAAGCAAATACTTTATCCTTATATTGAGACAGACGCTCAAAGGATGTTTTGTCCACATCTTTGTGTAGACTATTTCCATGAGAATCCATCGTTACAATCGCTCGGAATCCTTCGACCTTTAAATGCCACATGGCTTCTGGAATACCGAACTCCATCAGGTCTACACCTTCTACTTTTTTAATACAGTCGGCATAGTACTGGGCAGCACCGCCGATGGCGTTCAAATATACCCCGCCGTGCTCTTCTAACGCTTTTAACGTTTTCGGCCCCATGCCACCTTTACCAATGACAGCACGGATACCGAATTTTTTCATAATATCTCCTTGGTAAGGCTCTTCACGAATACTTGTTGTTGGTCCTGCAGCCTTTACATGCCATTCGCCTTCTTTATCCTTCAGCATTACTGGTCCGCAATGGTAAATGACTTGGCCATTCAAATCAATTGGTGCATCGTGATCCATTAAGTGGTGGTGGATAGCATCACGGCCTGTGTGAAGATCACCATTGATGACAACTACGTCGCCTACTTTCAACTCACGGATTTGCTCTTCCGTAATAGGAGCTTGAAGAACAACTTCACGAGCCTCCTCCGTTGACTCAGTAGCCGCTGCCGCTTCATCTTCTTTAAAGCTGATTTTTTCCCCTTCTTGATACAACCAGTTTGTTATGCCACCAGTTGCTGGATCCATTTCCACACCTAAACGGCGAAACGCCCAGCAGTTATAGGCAACCGAAACGAAGAAACTTGCAGGCAGACGATTCATGACACCAACTTTACAACCAAGAAGTGTCGCTTCCCCGCCAAAGCCCATTGTACCAATTCCGAGGGTATTTCCTTTTTCCATAATATATTCTTCCAGCTCTTGTAGCTTCTCGTTTTCATTCACATCACTAACATCGCGAAGCAACTGTTTTTTCGCAAGCTCGTAGCCGGAAATGCGGTCTCCACCGATTCCAACACCGATAAAGCCAGCACTACAACCTTGTCCTTGGGCTTGATAGACAGAGTGAAGAATACATTTACGAATCCCGTCTAAGTCACGACCAGCACGGCCTAACCCTTCAATTTCCATTGGCAGGCTATATTGAATGTTTTTGTTTTCACAACCACCGCCCTTAATAATCAACCGGGCATCAATATAATCCTTTTCCCACTGATGGAAGTGTATAATTGGTGTTCCAGGGCCAATGTTATCACCACTATTTTCACCGGTTAATGAATCAACAGAGTTAGGGCGAAGCTTCCCATCCTTCGTCGCCTGGCGAATGGCTTCATAAATATCCTTTTCCATTACTAATGTGTTTGTCCCAACAGGAACCTTAATTTCAAATGTCAGCATTCCCGTATCTTGACAGATCGGTAACACATTGTCATCTGCCATATCAATATTTTGAGTTATGGTCGCTAACGAAAGCGCTGCTCTCGTCCCTGCATTTTCCCTTGCTTTCGCCTCTCTGATTGCACGACGTACATCATATGGCAGGTTCGTTGATGTTTGTACTACTAAATCGTAAATACTTTGACGAAATTTTTCCATGCCCTCAAACACTCCCTCATTCTATTTGTCTAATCACTAAGATTATTATACTATGAAACCCTTTGCAGTTGGCGTTGAATTTAGAATATATAGATTAAATACTAGTCTGTTTAATAAGTTTAACAGGGATTACTTCTATATTTCACCGTATAAAAATTGTCATTCCTACCACATCATTTATTATTCTATTATATTTATGGTAACATCCTGCCTTCTTCCAGTCCCGCTCCATCCAAATGTGCAGTACTGTTGACAAAGTGAACCTTCCACTTCCCAAACCGGTCCGTTTTCAGCTTCGTTATTCCCGTATTGCTCATTACAAATGGTCTGTCAACAGTATACCAACTGTCGCCAACCATTAAATACGTCAGCAAAATACTAATAAATCCGCCATGGGAAACGACTGCTACCGTCCCCCTTTCATGATTTGCCTGGAAAAAATCGATTGTTCTTCGACAGCGGGCAGTGATGGAAGCTATTGTTTCCGTTCCAGGAATTCCTGTTGTTAAAATAGATTTATTGCCAAGCTCAGGGTACTGCTTACTTAGCTCTTGCTTATTAAGCCCCTCTAATGGACCTAACCCAACTTCCCGTAAAAAATTTAATTTTTGGACTTGTATGTAATGATGTTCTCCAATTGCTTCTGCCGTGTAGAAAGCACGCTGCAAGTCACTGCTGTATATGGCATCAAAGTTGTGATGTTTCAATGCATCTCCAAGAAGGACGGCCTGTTTTTTTCCTATGCTAGACAAAGGGAAGTCCCCGTGTCCTTGAATGATCTTTTGCTTATTAGCCTCCGATTGACCATGGCGAATTAAGTACATTTCCATCTTCTGTCCCCAACCCCTTACTTTAGTATTTTCTGCAAAACCATTCCCTTTAAGTATAATCGAACCTCCCCCTTCCGTAGTTAATATTGCTTACACAAAGGGGAAAGAAATGTTCCTTAATGGGCATCCCATATCTATATATATGGCAACCACCAATCAAATATTGTTATACTTGTAAAAGTTACTTTGAGGTGGATGATGGAATCCACCCAACTTAATTCAACAAGGGAGAGTTTCTGTTATGAATGATGTCATTAATTTACTTAACAATCACCGCTCCATTCGACAATATAAAGCTGACCCTGTTTCGAACGAACAGCTAGAGACTATTGTCACTTCCGCCATGGCTGCTGCCAATTGGATCAACGGCCAACAAGTAACGGTAATTGCCGTTCAAAATAACGAAAAAAAGAAGCGACTTTCGGAGCTTGTAGGAAATCAGGCATACGTGGACGAAGCACCTGTATTTCTCGTTTTTTGTATGGATTTTTACAGGGCTAAGCTTGCTGCGGAGAAAAATGGTATGGAGTTGCAGGTGACAAATAGTGTGGAAGCAATTCTCACCGGAGCTACAGACGTTGGAATTGCTCTAGGAAATGCCATTACTGCCGCAGAATCATTGGGGCTTGGAACAGTTCCCATTGGGGGCATCCGCAAAAATCCTGACGAAGTAATTGAACTGTTAAACTTGCCAGAATATGTTTTTCCCATTTCAGGTCTTGTAGTGGGTCATCCAAAGGATCCATCAGACGTCAAACCACGTCTGCCATTAGAAGCGGTCTATCATGAAGAACGTTATAATCTGGAAAACTTGAAGGAGTTAATTGACAACTACGATCAAACGATGGAAAAATATATGGAAGCAAGAACAAAAGGAGCAATGGTGCGGAATTGGTCCAGCGGTGTTGCTAACTTTTATTCCACTGGCTTCCTTAATTTCGGGGATTCGTCTTCATCATTGAAAAAGCAGGGTTTTCGTTGTAGCAATTAAACAAGAAGGGTGACTACAACAATGATTGTTGCAGTCACCCTTACTATATGGTGAGCCTTCGGAATTCTGAACTTACTCCCCATTCCACTCTTGGCGATATTCCTTACACTTCATCTCAATCTCTTCTAACATGGCAATTAGCTCATCTATATCCTCCACCCCGGCCTTTTCCGGGTCAATAGCATCTAACATCGTTACAATGTAACTCATCTTTTCCTGAAGGAGGTGACGCTTCTCTTCTTGTATCTTGTCCATAACTATCTCCTTTCCAACAATAATCCTCTATGTATTATGCTTCCCCATTATAACAACCATTCAACCTCTGTCAACGAATAAATTGGAATTTTCATTTTTGGGAAGTGTCTGAGATTTTTCAGTAAATAGCTTGTTCTAAAGCATTTACGTACGATGGGAACTCCCACCTACGGCCCATTTATCCCCCTAAATAACTTTTTTAAAAAAGGATCTTGAAGGGTTTTCACTCCTTAAGTATTCTAAAATTTATACTATTCCTGTATGATGTAACATGACGTTCACAATGAAAGTTGCAAAAGTGTTTATAGATGAAAAAGGGAGTTTTGAAAAATGAAACTGCAAAAAATTATCCCTTTCTACGATCCGTGGGAAGCATATATAGATATAGAGGAATACGGAGAGGCATGCCTTACGAATGTGGAATTCACCACAACCAACCTTTGTAATATGCGATGTGAACATTGTGCTGTCGGATATTCACTCCAGACGAAAGATCCAGATGCCTTACCATTGGAATTGCTACTGCACCGCTTAGATGAAGTTCCAACGTTGAGAGCCCTAAGCATTACAGGTGGGGAACCAATGATGTCCATGAAATCTGTTAAGGATTATGTCGTTCCCATCCTTAAATATGCACATGAACGTGGAATCCGCACGCAAATAAACTCAAATTTGACGATGCCTATCGAGCGATATGAGCTGATCGTTCCTTATTTAGATGTACTTCATATTTCCCATAACTACGGTAGTGTTGACGACTTCGTTGAGATTGGCTTTGCTGTTATGGATAAAAAGCCTTCTAAAGAACAACGGCAAGCTTATTTTTCGAGAATGGTGGAAAACAGCCGCTATTTAGCTGCTAAAGGGGTCATGATTTCGGCAGAAACGATGTTAAATAAACGAACATTGCCTCATTTGGAGAGAATTCACGATCAAATTGTAGAGATGGGGTGCTCAAGACATGAGGTCCATCCCATGTATCCTAGTGCCTTTGCTTCGGAGTTGGAAGTAGCATCATTAAAGGAAATCCGTGCTGGAATACACCGCCTCTTGGACCATCGCCGGAAAAACATGTGGATGCTGTTTGGAACACTTCCCTTCTATCCTTGCAACGAGGAGAATGAAGACTTGCGCCTATTGGAAAGATTACATTCCGAGGAAAATGTAACGGTTAGAAACGATCCTGATGGTCGCTCTAGATTAAATGTAGATATATTCAATGGAAATATTAACGTAACGGATTTTGCCGATGCAGGGGTATTAGGGCATGTTCAAGACACATCCCTACAAACAGCCTTTAATCGTTGGAAAGAATCAGAGTTGGCAAAGTCTGTGGACTGCCATTGTCCAGCCGTAAAATGCCTAGGGCCAAACCTCCTTGTAAAACATGCTTATTATGAAAAAGTGGATTTTACGGTGAGAAAGCAGAAGTTGGTAAATAATTAATTGTGGGAGTCTTATTGGAGAGACTTTTCATATTGTTATTTGGTCTTCAATTACAAGTAGTCAAATAGAATTTTCTAAGTTAGCCTGGTAATGATTCACTTCATTACACAGGCTTCTTTTGTTTCGTGCTAAAGCACGTGTTTTTACAATTTTATTATGCGCGCCTTTCCTTCTTGTACACCTCTAGCCTGTCTTTGAATCCATTTCGCCCCCACTTCTGTAGTATACATTCCCTAAAAATCAGCAATTTCCAAAGCCTCTCCATAAAGAAAAAACCTGGCATAAGCCAGGTTGAACACTCTAATCAAATTCCAATACTAAATCCAAAATAATTTTTCCAAAAGACAAATCACTCTTCCACTACCTCTAGATGAATCGTATAAGAGCCATCACCATATTCCCAAGTAGCCTTAATTTCAATCACATACTCACCTGGTTCTGTCGGAAGTTCAAACACGCCATCCTCAATTGCAACTTTACCCACACGTTTTCCAACAAACCAGCTCGTTTCATCATCCCTGTCCCAATAATAACCTTCCAGCTCTGGCGTACTGGAGTCAGCAAATCCAACCGACACCTCCATACCAGGTCGAACTGGGACGGCTTCAATAAATTCTGCAATCTCAATGGGAGAACTAGCATCTACATGAACGGTTTGGTCCATTCCTCCAGCTTTTCGCGTCCATGTATAGGTTCCCAATTCTGCCGGGATTACTGCCCCCAAATCACTAATTAATTCCATGTCAGGGGGAGACAAATAAAACAGCTCTTTATCACTTAAAAAAATCGATTTTTCCTCAACAGCACCATCAGGAAAAACTCTATATTCTAATAGTTCATTATTCTCGTCAGCTAAATAAACTGCCGAAATAGCTTCCACTTCACCGGCATCAATGGTAACAAACAGTTGGATGTCCAAGTCACCATTAATATCCCGTCTAAATCGGCAAATTCATTGGTTTCAGCATAGGAATATTCCTCCTGAGCACCAAAATCATAACGCCAAACCTCTTCTGACATTGTGTTAACCTCTGTAAAATTTTCACCGAGCATAGTTTTAACCTCTGAAGCATCTAAGTCGACAGTTAATTCGTTTTTAATTTTTAGTAAAACATCCATCTTTTCTTCGGCCATTACTTTTTCGTCCTCATGAGATGATCCAACTATGGAAGGTATGTAGATAACAAAAATAATTACAGAAAGTAGCACGATTGTCATGAGAACATAAGGTAACTTTATTTTCCTGTTTCTATTAAGCAACCAAACTGAACTAAATAATTTACCCATACCAAATCACCTCCCACTATAATAGACGGTTATCTCACCTGGAAAAGTTTCAAATTTTCTGTTAAAAACACCAAAAAATGTACAAGGCTTAAACCATCGTAGCCTTGTACATTCATGATTATCTCGGTTGCTTTGTCGTTTGCACCTTTAAGTTAACATAATCTTGTATTGGTATCCATGCACCAATTCCCTGTTGAGTTACATTTTTTACTTCAAGCCATTTCTTATCGCCACGCATGCGAAGGTATACTTCTCCGTAAGTTACCTTCCCCTTCTCATTTACTGCTGCTGCATACGTATCAATGTATCCCATCATTTGTGCTGGCACACTATAATACCTGTCGGCCCTTGTATTGTAGCCAATTACCGTGGAAAACGTCAGTGGCATATTAAGCTTTTCCGTTGCTTTCAATAGCATCAACTTTTGGACCATATCTCCATTGGGAATTTCGGCAGTTAAACCACCCTTAATCCGTTTTTGCTGCTCCTGTGTATAGTAAATCTTTTTCGCTTCATTTCCGCCCCTGTTATCTATTACATTCGTGTTTACTTTTTCAAAATCCCAATTGAATTTTGATTCTTCCGATTCGTATGACAAGGGCCATTGTCCCAAGTAGATGGAAACGTTCATTAACAAAGCTAGCTTCGAACCTTTGATATTTGATTCATTAAACATTTTGATCAATTCAGGATTTTCAATTTTTATATCCGTTGAATCTAAAAGCTCTTCCGCTAACTCACTTGGATGAAGCCGGGGTAAATCTTGAGTCGGATTCGGATACGTATTATCCTTTGAGATATCCATTGCGGAATCTGGAATAATATTTGCACCTTTTTCTTCCTTCTCCTCCTTAGCTTCTACAGGGGAAAAAGTTACGGAAAGAAGAAATACCGGTATTAACAAACAAAGTAATGCTTTTCTCATGTAAAATTGCCTCCTTAAACACTTGGCATATACTTGTTATTTTTAATGTTAGTTTTACTAGAAGTTGAAAAATTATCCCTACACAACAAAAGGAAAAGAAAAAACCTATACTAGTAACCACCAGTACAGGCATAACACTATTCATTTCCTTCATTCAGCTTCTTCTCATCATCTGTTTTCGACTCTTCATCCAACACACTAATCTCCCGCCACTTTCCAAACTTAAAGTAACCGATGGCGATTAAGCTACTAATAAACAAGCTTACTCCCATTCCAATAGGAATCCCTTGTTCACCGAGCCAATAGGCACCTACGTAGGTTAACGGATAACGCAATACCCAGAAGGAGATTAAATTCAATACAAATACTTGAAACATGGCCCCCGCAGCCCGAACCACCCCGTTCAAAACAAAATTAATTCCTAAAAACGGATAAAAAAATGCAATCGTCTGTATATACATTTTTCCAAAAGCAATCGTGGCGGTGTCACTCACAAACAGACTGATTAATCGCTCGGCATTTACAAAAATCAACGCACCTATGGTAAAAGAAATACCTAGGATTAATATAACACCGTGTTTGGCAATTGTTCCTACCCGCTCCCAACGATCAGCACAAATGTTTTGACCTGCCATACTATTAACGGCCGTACCTAATGCCAACGCCGGAAGCATAATCAAGCTATCTAACCGCTGTGCTGCACCAAAACCTGCCACCACATCTTCACCAAAGGTAGTTACGACAGTCATGATGGCCAAAACACCTCCAGAAATGACCATCATGGACAATCCAGAAGGTAACCCCAACTTAAAGATCGATTTTATGTAATCCTTTGCCGGCCATGAAGGAAAACTGAATGGAACATTGGCGCGATAAATAGAATAGATGAGCCCATATAAAAAAGCAGTACCTTGGGCAACGATTGTTGCATACGCGGCACCTGCAATGCCCAAGTCGAGACCAGCGATAAAAACAGGTGTAACAACCGCATTAAGAACAACGGCAATTGCCACAAACCGTATGGGCGTTTTACTGTCCCCCAATGAGCGAAGCACCGTAGCGATAAAATTATAACCAAAAACAAATATAATCCCAACAAAATTTATCTGTAAGTAAGTTGTAGCCAATGGCAACATTTCACCTGGTGTGCCCATCCACCTTAATATATAAGGGGAGGCCACAAAACCAATGATACCTAGGCCAACCGTTAACAAACCTAATATAACAACGAAAGCATTTAGAGCAGCCTTCAAACCTTCGTCATTCTTGGCCCCTTTATACTGAGACAAAACAGTTAAGGCG
This sequence comes from Bacillus sp. (in: firmicutes), assembly GCA_021208645.1. GTDB lineage: Bacteria > Bacillota > Bacilli > Bacillales > Salisediminibacteriaceae > Evansella. Next base: position 17,290 of record JAJOJL010000051.1, read on the forward strand.
GCATTATTTATTCCAATAATAAAAGAGAGTATCGTAAAAACGATAGTCCCTGAGATGGCGATGGCACCGAGGGCATTGGCTCCAAGTAAATTCCCAACCCATAAGGAATCTATAATCTGATAGGATACTTGGAGTATATTAGTAAGCAGGATTGGTCCAGAGAAAACAATCATCTTTTTCCATATACTGCCCTCAGTAAAATCCATTTGCTTTACTGAACTCATCTGACCTCACTCCCCTGCCCCACCAATTTAAACCCAAGCTATTTGTCTTCTATCGTAAATGTTTCGGTCAATTCAATAGCTCCGATGACAGATTGGGCCATCGGACAGTTTTTTTTGTGCTAACACAACGGCTTTTTCCACCTTTGACTCCACTAACCCCTCACCTTGAATCCTGTAATGCAAATGGATCTTAGTGATCTTGTTTGCCTGCGACTCATCTCTCGTAACATCCGCATCGACAGTCATATGGTGAACGGTCATTCGCTGTTTCTCCAATACCTTACGTAAAACACCTCCACCACATACAGCAATAGAACTTACCATTAATTGATATGGGCGAAAACCGTATTCTTCATTTCCTGAAATTTGTAGGGTTCCATACTCTACAGAAGTTTCAAAGCCATTTTCTTTCATTTCGAAGCGCATTTCTTATCTTCCTTTCCAACTCATGATGTTATTATTGTACCCTTCATCTTAATATTCCGTCATGTTTTATGAACTGCCCTTTATGATTTTCCCACCAGCAATTTTGCTTGTTTCCCTTGAAATACGCGAAAAACAAATTACAATGAGATAGGATAGTTATTATTTTAAATTAAGGCTCTGTTAAACGCTGGTGTTTATATTTCATATACGTTGATTTGAGCGAAAGGAGCGAGACTCCAGCGACGAGCAATTCTTCACGAATAAGCTACGAGTTGTCTCGACGGACTTAGCAACGTAGCGATACTTGAAGAGGAAGAGACAGGATAAACAGGCGAAGACCCCGCAGGAACGAGGAGGCTGAGGCGTTGCCCGCGGAAAGCGAGCTCCTGTAGAGAAAATCAACATTAAACGCTAACAGAGCTAAAATCAAAAGGAGAATACAGTATGACTCTCGCGAAAAGAGAAAACAACCCAACCTACCGTTATTGGGTGTTAGTTGGAATGGTATTGATCGCAGGATTTTCCCAGGGGATGCTTCTCCCTGTTTTAGCTGTCATGCTCGAAACGGCAGGAGTTTCCTCTTCGGCAAACGGATTGAATGCAGCTGCTTTATATATAGGAATTATTTTAATAGCCCCTTTTATCGAAAAACCTGTAAGAAAATACGGCTATAAACCAGTCATTATCACAGGCTTAATTCTCGTAACCATCTCTTTAATGCTGTTTCCTGTTTGGCAAGCTTTTTGGTTTTGGTTTATCTTGCGAATGATTGTAGGTATTGCTGACAATCTGATTCATTTTTCCACTCAAGTGTGGATCAGCGCAACGAGTACAAAGGAAAAACGAGGAAGACAGCTATCTATTTACGGTCTAGCTTTCGGTCTTGGATTTGGAATTGGACCGATGATGACTAGATTGTTGGATTTTAATGAGTTTCTTCCTTTTATGATAGCTTCTGGATCAAGTCTAATTGCATGGGGATTTATTATTTTTCTACGGAACGAATGGCCATCTCAAGATTTTCAAACAGCAAAACAGTTAAATACCTTCGCCCGATACAAGGAAGTTTTAAAGTTAGCTTGGTTCGCCTTACTGCCAGGTTTTTGCTACGGATATTTAGAGGCATCCCTACATGGGAACTACCCTGTTTACGCCATGCGTATGGGGATGGATATCCATTTCGTCACGGTATTTCTCCTTCCTAGCTTTGTTTTTGGTAGTTTAATTACACAGCTTCCCCTCGGGATTCTCAGTGATAAAGTAGGCAGGAGCCGTGTTTTAAGATGGTTGTTGTTCTTTGGGTTTGTTTTATTCTTATCCATGACTGCTGTAGAGCATATCCCTTGGTTATTATGGACCATATTCACGATCAGTGGTATGTTGTTGGGCTCGTTATTTTCCCTTGGGATCGCATATTTGGCAGATTTATTACCGGCGAGCTTGTTGCCAACTGGAAATGTCATGATCGGTGTTCTGTTTGCAGTTGGAAGCATGATCGGACCGACAGTCGGCGGTTGGCTAATTGGAGTTGTTGATCAAGGGGCTATATACTTTTCCATTAGTGGAATGCTGTTGTTAATGGTCATACTTGGCTTCGTTTTCGAAAAAACAACTAACAGGCAGGGGCAATTGGTAAAGAAGAATCAAGCGGTTTCCTAGTACCGCCTCCCAAAATGTTAAAAAAGATGTGTCTAAAGGTTGAGATTACCTTTAGACACATCCTACTTTAATTATCTATTGAAAAACTTCCTCCAACACTTTCGATGCATCAGAGTTGTTCAAATTTTTGTTAATCGCTCCGTGAACCTCTACCTTCAGCTGAGATTTTAACGTACGAACCTTTTCTGGTTCTCCAACTAAGTATACAACCTTCCACTCTCTTTCACGATACATATTTTCAATATTCCCAGCTATCTCTTTATAGAAGCGATATAAGTTTTCTTCAAAACGCTGTTCATAATAATCTACATGGTTGGCACCAGATGCCATCCTTTCCGTTGCAGCAGTTCCTGTTTTAAATCTCCAGTCCTCAGATTCAGGATCAAACTGATATACTCTCGTATCCTTTACTTCTCCTAAATCAATGTCGTATATTTTAATTTCATCTCGACTCGGCATAATAATAGCACTTTTTGGAAAGTCTTCTTGAAGTTTTGTCAACTGATCCAAGACAGGGGCCGTTTCCCAATGAAAATTTGTTTCTACTGGAAGCTGTAAGTAATGCACCGACCATAGATTTTGTTCTTCAGACGCAAAAATAACAACACTCTTTAACAACTGTGACTGATTACCCTTGATTTCCTTATCTACTTTTCGCTTAAGCTTTTTATAACTCTTCAACTGCTCCTTATCGCCAGAAGCGATTAAGTATTCCTCCAGTCTTTTCAGACCGTTTTTCAGCCGGATTTTCCATTCACCCTTCTGTTGGTTTTTACTAGCACGATCCGTGTTCAAGTAGACTGACAAAACACATTTACCTTCACTACAACGGAAATCTTTCAGCGCTTCCAATTCTTTTGCCAAAGCCACTATGACATTCCTCCTTTTATAGCATGTACAGGTATGTATCCTTTTTTCCTATACGTTAAACCTATTTTTCATATACTCAATATGTACTTTTTATAAATGAAGAATATGCGTGACAAAGGCTTGTTTTTTTATATAAAAACATTTTTCGTTCCCTGGAAAGACGGCTTAAATCATAGAAAAAAGATGAGCACACACTATGCATGCTCACCTTTGGTAAAAGAAGTGCTTGTCCACCAATAACATTTAAATAAATCAATTTTTACTGCAATAACTTACCTTCCCCGTCATTGCCCTGAGAATCCGACGGGGGAAGAACTTCTTCCATATCAAGCTTTCCCTCACCTTTTAACCGTTCCGTCAATGTCTGAAATTCATCTTTCGTTTCTTGCAACGCTTGAAAAAGGGAGAGAGTATGGTCCTTCATATGCTGAGATGTTTCCATTAATGTTTGAATATCATCCGTCGCCTCTTCCACAATTTCTGCAATTTTGTTGCTCGTGGCTCTCATCTGCTCTAAAAATGGCTCTTTATTTTCCCTAACGAATGTAACCCAATTTTTAGCCTTATCTGTACAGTTCCCTACACCATCCACAATTTTCGTTCGCGTTTTTTTGTTTGACACAATATAAATCGATCCGATTGCAGCACCGATTAATATTCCATTACGAACCCAGTTTCCTTTTTTCTCTTTCCCTTCATTTTCCAATCTAATCCCCTCCAATTAACGATTGTCCTCTCCTTTCATTTTACCAATTAATCGAGATTTGAAACAAATTTTTACCCAAAAATATTGTTTGAGTGAATTATCTAAAACGTCACCAAGTTTTTTCAGATAGTAATGTATTCAAATTACCTGATAATGAATGACTCCATCCACAGAAACTTGTTTAACTTCTTCACGTGATTCTAATAAATCAAGATGACCCAATGTTTCTGAAAAAGTTAGATCTGGTTGCTTTTCAAGAATTTGGGCATATTTTCGCTTGCACAATTCAAAGGTACTCACAGGCCCCTCCCCCATTAACAGCTTAAATTGCTGCGCTTTCTTTTCCTGATCTGCCAGACGTTTTTGAATTAACCCCGCAGGATCCGTAACCGTATTTCCATGACCAGAATAGGCTTCTTGCACGTGCTGACACTTCTTAAGTGACTCTCGATACTGAATTAGTGTCTTAGGTCTCGCAGTTTCCCCAGGATAAGGCCCTTCAATAATCGCATTGGAGGATATGTGTTCAATCAAGTGGTCCCCAGATATCATCACTCCATCTGATTCACGATAAAGAGAAATATGACTTTGAGCATGGCCTGGAGTTTCTAGTACAGCCCAATCTACTAATCCTTCAGGCCGGTCCCCCTCCTGCAAAAACTTATCCACAGCACCTTTGTCAGCAAAACTCATGTATCCCGTTTTTCTTTTTTCAATCTCCTCAATTATACGTTGTGGTACACCATGCTCTCGATATAACGTATAATAAAACTCTTTTTAATCCCTTTAAAAATATCTGATCCTTCGTCAACCAAGGATTTACTTTTTCATGGGCATAAACCTTTGCCTTTGGTAAAAACTCGTGAAGAAGCCCGATATGGTCAGGATGGTGATGAGTCAAGAGGACTATATCTATATCCATTGTTGTCAATTTAAGTTCCTGAAGGTGTTGTTGTAATGCGAATAAAGCATCCTCTGTTTTTGGCCCCGTATCTACAAGGGTTAATGCATCACCCTTTATTAAATAAGTATTAACCGGGCCTACTAAAAAGGGGGTTGGTAGCGTTAATTGGTAAATACCTTCAGATAATTGTTCCATTTTTAAAATGTCCTCCTTTTAAAAACAAAACCGAATGAGTGTTCATTCATCCAGCGGTTGTTAATCTATATTGTAACTTAAATCTCTTAATCTTGTCATGTTGTAAATTATCCACAGACCCAGTTATCCACAAACTTGTTAACATTGTGGATTTTACCTTCTAAATCCCACGGTAGCAGTTCTCGTAGAAAGTTATCGTAAAAAGTAGAAATAGTTTGTCGAATCGACAAAATTGTGTATAAATCGATAATTTACTGTCGTAACAACAAAGGACCTGTGCATAACCCTGTGGATATTGTGGACAGTTTTTATGATTTATTCACATTAAAACTTATTAAACAAATACGTTTGAATATTCACATTATTAGGGTATGTATGTTAGTAAATACAGATTGGAGGTAATATAAATAATAACTTAGTGAATTGGAAAATTGATCCTAAGTAGAATCTTCTCCACCCAAGCCCCTGCCCAAAATCTGTTTTCGGCTTATGAATGTGTTGTTTTAGCTCCTTTAACTAAATATATGTTTTGTAAATATGTTAAACATCTATATTGTTCATTAATTTGTAACAGCTTACACAGTTATTGATAGTAAAAAACTATATAATTAAATTGAAAGAAAATTTTGATTAAAAAGGATGATGCTCCATGAGAAAGCGCTTAAATAAAAGTTTTGAAGAATTGGTAAACGAAAACAAAGAGCAATTACTAAAGGATGACAAGGCCATTCGTGAAATTGAGCGAAAAGTGGATGAAAGAGCCATGAGAAAAGGTCGCGAATTAATAAAAGCATAAATCTAGTGCTTATTTACTATAAAAATGAAATATACTGATAAGGTAATCACATCGTATTTCATCCTTTATTTATAAAAGTCTATCTCCATTAGCGCAGGAGATAGACTTCTTTGTTTTTAGCTTTTAAAATCCGTTATAATTTATCCTTTCCCAAAGACCGATCCCATTTAAGAAGTCTGGTACTTTTTAAGGACACTATTGAGCTTTAAGGCAAGACCCAGTTCCCCTTTCACCTTCAGCTTTCCACCCATATAAGCAACCGTAGGATTTAAGTCACCTTCAACAAGTTTTAAAAAGTTCTTATCCGACATTTCCAATGTAATTTCTGGATCAAAGCTAGGTGTCTCTGCATATTCTACCGTCTGATCTGCAAATTTAAGTTGGTACGTACCTCCATCTTCCCCTTCCAAGTTAAACTGATATGTCACATTTAAATCACTAATGTGACTAGGGTCTTCCTTTACTCTACTGACTAATTGCTGAAACTTCTCTTTTACTGCCATGAGATAATTGCCCCTTCCTTCAAAAAAGTGATTGAGTATTCATTCATTTTATATATTTGCTAATTACACTTAGAATTCCTTCTTAATATTAAAATTTTTTTCGTGCTTTCATATCCTAAAACACTTTAAACTGAATTGGATGAATTAAGGATTGTAATAATTAAGGAGGGAGCCCTAAAGACTAACTAGCTTCCATAAGACATAACCCCCCCTATTTTTAACTCGTTTTTTTAATTGATTTTTCCTCTAAATTAGTTGTTATTCTCTCCTCAACAATAGAGGCCAGTTGATCGATAGATAGACCTGTGTTTTCTTGATGAATTCTTACGGGCTCCCCAATTACAAGTTCAACATGAGCCGGACGAATAAAATTCTTGTTTGCTTCCATTACTAAATAGGATCCATTTATGGTTATAGGAACTATTGGTGCTTTTGATTTGGAGGCGAGCTTAAAACTACCTTTTTAAATTCCCCTAGGGGACCTCCTTTACTTCGGGTGCCTTCAGGGAATATAACGACACTATGCCCTTCCTCCAGTTTTTTTGGCACCATCAATAATTGCCTTAATAGCTTGTCGGCGATTTTTTCGGTCCATGAAAATACACTGCATATGTTCCATCCAGAGGGGAATAATTGGAATCTTCTTCACTTCTATTTTTGAAATAAAGCTAAGTTTCCTTGGAATCGTCCCAATTAATAACGGTATATCAAAATTCCCTTGATGATTACTGACAAACAAACAAGCCTCTTCCGGTATGTTTTCTAATCCTTTAACTTCGACCTTAACACCTGCCACTTTTAATAATGACCTTGCCCAATTTCCCGTAATTGTTTCCACGTGCTGACGATGTTCCTCCAGTAAATTATTTTTCATCAGCTTATTTGCCTTCCATAAACTTGGCATTACAAACACTAAGTAACCAAAAAAATATATAAACCAAAATACTGTTCGGACCATTTTGCCACCTTCCATTCATCTCATCTATACTCATGTATCATTATAGCAAAGTCTACTGTTTGCAGGCAGTTTAAGGGAGGATCCCCTTTAAGAAATGTGGCTAGTCCCCCTACGAACAAATGGGCGATGCCATTACAATCTTAAAAAGGCCTGATAGGAGTTTGTTTACCTATCAGGCGTACGTTGAGTGAAGCCATTGCCGTAATTTAATTTCACTTATGTGACAGCCCTAACGCACAGTAGTTTATAAAATTAAACTGCTCTATTCCCACATTTTTCGCAACGCTTTCAAAGAAGCTTTTGATTTGCTGTAGCGAAGAGGAATATCAAAGAATGTTGTTTGCTTTAAAATACTTTTTTCATGGGTAAAGGTGTCGAAGCTGTATTTCCCGTGGTATGCACCCATACCACTTTCCCCTACACCACCAAATGGCAAGTACGGAGTGGCTAGATGCATTAACGTATCATTGACACAGCCTCCCCCAAATTTAAGACTTTCTAGTATATACTCCTGGGTATCCTTGCTCTGCGTAAACAAATATAATGCAAGGGGAGCAGGCCGTTTCCGGATCCTGTCAATTAAATCATAGTCACTTGAAAAGCTTAGGACAGGTAGAATCGGACCAAAGATTTCTTCTCCCATGACAGCATCGTCATCTTCCACATCAACCATGACCGTCGGTGCCATAAACCGATCCACCCTGTCGTATTCCCCACCGTAATACACTTTGTTTTCATCGAGAAGAGTTGCTAACCTGTCGACATGGTTTTCACTTACTATTTTGGGGTATTCTTTACTAAATCTTACGTCCTCCCCATATAATTTTTTAATATAATAAACAATGTGCTTCAATATTTTTCTTCGATGCTTTTCATGAACATAAACATGGTCAGGTGCGACGCAGGTTTGTCCTGCGTTAATAAATTTCCCCCAGACGATTCGCTTTGCTGCAAGTTTTAGGTTCGCATCACTCATAATAATGGCTGGACTTTTTCCACCTAGCTCTAACGTAAGGGGAGTTAAATTTTTTGCAGCAGCGGCCATGACCTTCTTACCCACGGCTACACTACCTGTGAAAAAAATATAATCAAGTTTTTCTTCGAGCAAGGCTTGGGCAACTTCCCCATCCCCTTCCACTACTGCCACATACTCCTCATCAAAAGTCTCGGCAATTAAATCCCTTATAACTGAGCTTGTATATGGCGTAAGCTCAGAAGGTTTTATGATTGCTGTATTTCCTGCCGCCAAAGCACCGATTAATGGAGCGATGGCAAGTTGAAACGGATAATTCCATGGTGCAACTATTAACGTGACGCCGTACGGGTCTTTATACACATAACTTTTAGTTCCAGCATGTGTTAAAGGGGTTTTTTCTTTTCGGGGCGTTGCCCATAAATCGAGATTTTTTTCAATGTCCTTAAATTCATTGTACAAAAAGCCGATTTCCGTTAAATATGCTTCCTTCTCTGATTTATTCAAATCTAAGTGGAGTGCCTCCATAATTGCTTCTTCTTTTGCTTTTATGGCTGCCTTCAGCTTCATCAATTGCCGCATACGAAATTTAATCTCTCTTGTTTCCCCTGTATAAAAATACGTACGCTGCTTTTGTACAAGTGAATGAATCGCATCGTACATCCGTTCACTTCCTCTCTGTTCCACAAATATTTTTCTCTTCTCTATTGAAACTAACTGGCAAAGAGACGGTATGCTTTCGCCTCCAATACCCACTAAATAGTAATCAAATCTTGAATAATGAAATTCCCTTCTTAACAGCCCTTTCCATTAGTTTAGTTGAAAGGAGATTAGGATACCACTTTTTTTGTTGTTTCTTGTAAAAGATTGTTATTTATGGGCTAAGACCTCTCAATCGAATTAACACTTAGTAGCTAGACGGACGACCTTCTTACTTTGCATGTATATTACTAGATAAAGAAATTCATATCTATTTTTTTGTTTTGTGTACTACTTTGTGCTCATATTTCAGTAATTTGCTTTTGGAAAGACTTCTGTACGTAAATTAATCGGATTGCCAGTAGAGAAGCACAAACTGCCAAGCTTAAGATTAATCCTACCCAATAACCAAATGGACCTAAAGTGGTATAATTAGCTGCCAAATAACCAAATGGAAGTCCCACAAACCAAAATGACACAAGTGCCATTATAAATGGGATATTTACATCTTTATAACCCCGCAATATACCTTGAATTGGTGTATTTATTGCATCTGACAATTGAAAGAAAATAGCGTATATCAGGAACTGTTGAATAAGTTTTGCCACCGTTTCATCAATTGTATACAAAGAGGCAACAGGAGATCTTAAGGCATAAATAATGAAACAGGCTAAGACCCCCATCAACACGGCAAAAATGATGCCAATGATACTGTATTCTTTAGCATCCTTAGCCTTTTCCCACCGATTTCAAACCCCACAGTAATTGTCAAAGCAAAGGCTGCACTCATGGGTATCATATAAAGGAGACTGGCAAAATTTAAAGCTGCCTGGTGCGCAGCAATCACCTCTGTAGAAAATTGCTCATGAGCAACGTAACTGCAGAAAAGATACTTGTCTCAAAAAAGATGGTCAAACCAATGGGAAGCCCGAGAAAAAGAATTTCTTTCCACGTAATCATCGATACGGGGAATAATTTCTCAAATACTTTAAACGTAGTAAAAGGTCTTACCTTAACTGTAAAAAAATACAGTAACCATAAAAAATGAACCAATACGTTATGGCTGAAGCATAGCCTGCACCAATACCCCCGAGTTGAGGGAACCCAAAATTTCCAAATATCAATAAGTAGTTAAAGAGGAAGTTAACGGGAAGAGCAAACAACGTAATAATCATGGTTACCCTTGTTTGCCCTAAAGAATCCATAAACCCCCTGAGCACGTTGTACATAAACAAGGGTACAATACCGATAGCAAGTCCAATTAAATAATGCTTAGCGATATAAGCTACATCCGGATCAAGGGACATTATGGCGAGTATCGGATCCAGAACAAAATAACCTATTACCGTAACGGCGATAGAAATAACAATAGCTAAATAAAGTCCTTGCAAAACGTAGAATCCAACATCATCCTTATTCTGTGAGCCAATTTTTTGTGAAATAATCGGGGTTAATGCCATTAAAATACCACTTATTCCCGTGAGAACGGGCACCCAAAGACTAGAACCGATAGCTACACCAGCAAGATCATTGGCCCCTGCCCTTCCCGACATGGTTGTATCTATAAAATTCATCATATAAAGTCCCAGTTGGGTAACGAGTATTGGCCACATTACTACTAAGAGAAGCTTCATTTTTTCTTTTATGGTTTCCGTTTTATGCATTGGTGTCACCAGCTTTACTTTAATATGAATAGTTATGTTCCATTTTTTCCATTACTATTGTAGTCTTCACTTTTTCAACAAAATTAATGGGTGCGTAAAAAATGGAGGTTTCTTTCTCCATCTACACACCCTAAAAAGTTTTATTGTGATTTCCCTCTTCCATCAACGGGAAGCTTTGTCAGTTCACCATTTTCCTGATGAACATAATAGTTATCAAATAAATTCACTACTGGGCATGCATGATTCGGAACAATCCTTACCCTATCGTTTAACTGGATCGTGTCTAATATGCTTGCTGTCTTTTCCGTCACTTCCACAATCCCATGTTCCTCCGACACTCTTGTAACATTCAAGCCTTCATAATCTAATAATTTTCCGAACCCCTTAACAGACTCATTACCATGAGCACCTTTTTCTGTTGTTAGTGCCTTACTTCCCGTATCCAAAATAAATCTCCCTTTTTTCACAGAAACAACAGTAGCTAAAACATATAAGGCCGTTTCCTCAAAGGATGCTACCCCTAAACCTACTTGCATACTGTCAAAAAAGACCGCATTTCCAGGGCGCACCTCCGTGATACCTTTAAATTTTGCTCCTCGCTCAAAGGTAGGCGTTGAGCCTACACTGCGATGAGTGATGGGAATCCCTTCCTTCTCACAATCTTCTGCTGTGTCTATGATCGCTCTCGCTTCCGCATCAGCAATCTGAGCAATTTCTTTCAAAGAGGAAGCAGCATAGGAATGACCTGCATGTGTATATAAGCCTGTTAACCGGCCAAGTTTATGCTCTGTAATAAATAGTGCAAGTTTCACCCCTTCTTCCCGAGGTTCCACTCCACAACGATTTAAACCAGAATTTATTTTGATCCAAAGTTCCGGTTCAATTCTAATCTGGTCAGCTGCTTTTTTGACAATGAGCCCTTGTTCTTCACTGTCTACTGTTAAAATTAATCGAGCTTGTTTTTCCTTCGCCTTTAAGAACAAACGCTTTATTTTAGTTTCATCCGTTAATGGGAATGCCAGCAAAATATCGTTGAATCCATGGTCTAATAACAACTCTGCCTCAGTAGATGTTGCAACAGTAATACCAACAGCCCCTAATACCAGCTGTTTTTTGGCAATTGCTACTGACTTATGTGTTTTAAAATGGGGACGAACATCCACACCATTTTCCCTCACTGCCATCATACGGGTTAAATTCCGATTATATTTTTTTTCATCTAGTACTAGCGCTGGTGTTTCAAGTTGTTCAAGTGTCAAATTTCCTTTCATTATAACCACCCCTATGTTGAAAGTATAACTAATTCCTCAAGCAGGGATTTTTTCCATAATCTCCTATTTTAAATATGGAATGAATCCTGTCTTGAATACAAAATATATTACAGTACCATCGATTTTTTACCATCGCCAAGGAGGAACAATTAGATGACTGTTGCTACACAAGTAAGACAGACGTTAGCTGGCCTGAAAAGTGCCCAAGCAAGTCTTGAGACCTTTGCCCTGCAAACAGACAATCAACAGGCTAAGCAAATGTTCCAGGACATGGCAAAACAAACACAAGGTATTGTGGATACATTATCGCCACGTCTTCAGGAAATAGAGCAAGAAGAGCCCCAATATAAACAATAGCAGGAAAGGTTGATGCCTCCATGCATCAGCCTTTTATAAACTTATATGGGTATCTCTGTTGCTCAGAATGAGGTCCTTATATAAGTATTGAAGTGTTGATGAGATCGAAGCGAACGAGACTCCTGCGGGAAAAGCAACAGCTGAAGACCCCGCAGGGTGGGTTTTCCCGAGGAGGCTGAGGCGTTGCCCGCGGAAAGCGAGTTCGAGAAGATCTCATCAACACGCCAACATTTTTATGAAGTTTTAATTATTCTGAGCTAGTGGGATACTAACTTAAACTTATAACATTGAACTGACTTAGGTGTTTTCCTTTTGTATTTACATAGTTGAATCTTATCATAAGGCATAATTTTCGTCATTCTCCTTAAACTATTGGAGAATATTTGCCATGCTTACCATAAAAGGAGTGGGAACATGTCTGATCAAAAAAAAGAAAAACCTTACACCTACACAACAACAGTATCAGCAATTTGCCAGTAGGAGGGAGGAAAAGCGTCCCGTCCTTAAAAATTGTGTTCGCGCCTTCTTTGTGGGTGGATTCATTTGTTTAATTGGACAGTTTATTCAGTTATTTATATTACTTTTTTCGATTTCACAGAACTGCCGGTGACCCAACCGTTGCCACTCTTATTATCATTGCGGTGCTTCTTACTGGTTTCGGAGTTTATGACCGGTTTGCCCAATTTGCAGGAGCAGGCACCGCTGTCCCCGTAACGGTTTGCCAACTCTGTAGCCTCAGCAGCCATTGAACATAGGACAGAAGGCTACGTCTTAGGAGTTGGCGGCAATATGTTCAAGTTTGGCAGGCTTCAGTTATTGTTTTCGGAACGTTCGCTGCTTTTGTAGTGGCTTTTAATACGCACACTTTTCACTATGTTAGGAGGCTTCTAACTATGCTTGTGGGACATCGAACTTGGGAATTTCAAAACAGACCTGTCATTACTTCTACAGGAACTGTTGGCGGCCCATTTGAAGCAAAGGGAAAGATCCCAAATGATTTTGATACCCTCCATGAAGATATGTGGCTTGGCCAAGATTCTTTTGAGAAAGCGGAAAAGGTCATGTTTGAAGAAGCTTCTATCAAAGCAATTGAAAAGGGGGGACTTACCAAAGAAGATGTTCAGTTTATTTTTGCTGGCGATTTAGTTAACCAGCTAACCCCTATCACATTTGCCTGTCGTACGTTAGGTGTACCTTATTTTGGATTATTCGGTGCCTGCTCAACCTCCATGGAAGGCCTTGCTTTAAGCGCATATATTGTCAATTCAGGTGGAGCAAACTGTATATTAACCGGGTCTTCTAGTCACAATGCAAACATTGAAAAACAATTCCGTTATCCAACGGAATACGGTGCTCAAAAACCTCCTACTGCCCAATGGACTGTAACTGCCGCTGGCTCTGCCATCGTAAGGGATAAAGGAAACGGTCCCGCCGTAACCTCCGCTACCATTGGAAAAGTAATAGATATGGGATTAAGTGACCCTTATAATATGGGTGGTGCCATGGCACCCGCTGCTGTAGATACAATTGAAGCTCACTTTAGAGACAGGAATATTGACCCTTCCTATTATGATTTAATTGTGACTGGTGACTTAGGGAAAATTGGCCAAACTATTGCTTACGATTTATTAAAGGAGCACGGTTTGAGTATTGAAAGAGACCAATTTAAAGACTGTGGTTTACTTATATACAGTGATGAACAGCCTGTTCTTGCAGGGGCAAGTGGTTCTGGCTGTTCGGCTGCTGTTACGTATGGTCATTTATTAAACAAGATGAAACAAGGGGAAATCACGAGAATGCTCGTTATTGCTACTGGAGCTCTTTTGTCTCCTTTATCCTTTCAGCAAAAGGAGTCTATCCCTTGTATTGCCCATGCTGTATCCATAGAAACTCAATAAGAAAGTGGTGGAAAATATATGACTATCGCCTCTCAATTAAAGCAATGTGCAGCCAGTTTAAAAAAATATCGAAGCTTCTTTAAACAGCCTAGCAATCCAAGCAACAGAGGATCAAGCTGCTGAGGCTTTTCACGACTCATGTCTTGTAACTCGACGTGTACTTGCCGATTTAGAAAAAAGAATTGGAAAAATCGAACTAGAGGAGCCACAATATAAAGGATTTTAAGGGGGGATCTCTATGCCAGGATGGTTGGAAGTTGTGCTGCGGTCATTAGCAGCATTAATCATATTACTGTTCATTTCAAGAATGTTTGTACGAAAATCCATGGCACAAGTAACTTATTTTCAATTTGTTGTTGGTATTGTTCTAGGAGGAATTCTAGCCTTAGGATCCATTAACCTACAAATCCCCATTGCCTTTGTTTTAATGGGGACGATCATTTGGGCAGTTATCCCTTTTTTAATGGACTGGTTATCCTTAAAAAGTCTTCGTTTTCGGAATTTCTACCATGGAAAAGGAATTCCTATTATTAAGGATGGAAAAATCATGGAGGACAATTTAAAGAAGGAGCGTCTCACTTCCCAAGACCTTTTAAAGCAGTTACGCCACAAAAATGTATTTCAAGTGGCAGACGTGGAATTTGCTGTATTGGAAACGTCAGGGGACATTAGTGTCCTGACGAAAAAGGATTTTCAACCAGTTACACCAAAGGACATGAATCTGCAAACAGCCCCTATAAAAGAGCCTGAAACCGTGGTAATGGATGGAAAAGTACTTGACGAACCCCTTTCAACTCTAGGGTTAAACAGGCGTTGGCTGGAGATGGAGTTAGAAAAAAAGGGAGTCTCTATTGAAAATGTTTATTTAGGTCAGGTAGATAGTTATGGTCAATTAACCGTTGATTTATTTGATGATAAGTTAAAAGTTCCTCCACCACAGGAAAAACCCCTTCTTTTAGCGACCATAAAAAAAATGTCAATCTGACTTAGAAGCTTTTGCTCTCCAAACGGAGAATCAGGAAGCGAAGGCAATGTATACCCGCAATGCGAAAGCCATGGAAGAAGTCATGAAAAAGGTCAGTCCATTTTTACACTAATGGGCTGACCATTACTTTGGGGAGATGGACTCTAGGGGAAGTCATCTAACCCTTTATTGAGCTATGAATTGAGTAAAGGGGTTTTATAGATATTGTTAACCAACAACCTAATTAAACTGTGACAGCCATTGTTCCTTGATTTTTTTCTAGCCAACTAGTCAATCGTTCAATGTCTTCTGAGAAAATCCGGTCCTCCGTTATGGATGGAACAACTAGTCTTCCTTCCTCCCACAACTCCCTTGTTTTTCTCGCCATTTTATCTATTCCCCGGTATTCGACTCCTTGCATGGCACAAATGAACTCAATGGCAATTACCCTTCTTACGTTAGCAACAATATGAGCAGCGTGACGTGCAGCAATCGTACCCATGCTCACATGGTCCTCCTGATTTGCAGAAGATGGGATAGAATCTACACTAGCAGGGTGAGCCAATGTTTTATTTTCCGAGACTAATGATGCAGCAACATACTGCATTATCATGGCTCCCGATTGAAGACCTGGTTTTGGACTGAGAAACGGCGGTAAATCATTCAGTTGTGGGTTTACCAATCGTTCTATCCGCCTTTCTGATATATTACCTAACTCTGCCATGGCAATTCCGAAAAAGTCCATTGCTAAAGCGATGGGCTGTCCATGAAAGTTACCTCCAGAAAGAATTTTTTCTCCGCCGTCAAAGATCAATGGGTTGTCTGTGGCGGCGTTCATTTCTGTCTCTAGCTTCTCTTTTGCATAGGCTAAGGTTTGTCTTGTGGCCCCATGAACTTGCGGGATGCAACGAATCGAATAGGCGTCCTGAACCCTAACTTCTCCTGAGGAAGTTGTTAACTGGCTATCTTTTAATAGCTTCCTTACATTTTCGGCCACTTCCATTTGTTCCTTATGTCCCCTTGCTTCATGAATCCTTTCATCAAAAGCATCCATAATTCCCTCTAAACCTTCAATTGTCATGGCTGCCACCATATCGGCCTGAAAGGCTAGCTTTTCTCCTTCTAGATAACTAAGGGCACCGATTGCTGTCATTGCTTGCGTTCCGTTAATAAGGGCAAGCCCCTCTTTTGCTAATAAGGTGATTGGCCGGAGTCCAACTTCCTCCAAAACACTTTTCGTTCTTCTTATTTCTCCTTGATAATTAACAGAGCCTTCGCCTATAAGGGCTAATGCCAAATGGGATAATGGGGCCAAATCCCCACTTGCTCCTAGAGAACCTTGAGAAGGGATGACCGGGTGAATCCCATAATTTATGAAGTCAATCAACTGTTGTACTAGTACTGGTCTTACCCCTGAAAAACCTTTCAAAAGCGTGTTGGCACGCAATAATAGCATGGCTCGGGAAACTCTTTCTTCTAACGGTTCCCCTACACCACAAGCATGGGATAAAATTAAGTTGCGCTGGAGCGTTTCCACATCCTCACTTTCGATTTTTACATCACTTAGTTTCCCAAAGCCCGTGTTCACTCCGTATACCGTTCTACCATTTTGCACTATTTTATCAACGGCTTTACGGGTTTCAGCCACTCTTTTCATAGCCTTCTCACATGCCTCCACCCTTACAGCCTCAATTACTACTTGATTGAGTTCACTCAAAGTTAATGTATTTCCTGTTAAAGTAATCATATTCTTACCCCTTTCTTTATTCATTGTGATAAAGCAATAAAAAAGCAGTGAGATGAAATCCTTATTTGGATTTCTCCCCACTGCTTTGGCGCGTTTTATTAAATTTGAGTGTAATTGGCTTTTTCATCACTACCCACTCATTTCCAAAAATATACTCTCCTTTTATCATATTAAAAAAACAAATATTCTGTCAACAAAAGAAATGATAAAATAGATACATTAACAGGTTGGAGGTAAATAAATGATTATCCGTTCCGGAAAACCAGGAGATGAAACTGAAATTGCTCAAGTCCACGTTAGGAGTTGGCAGGCAGCCTACCGCCCCATATTGCCAGCAGATTTCCTTACATCCCTTTCTGTGAAAGCTCGGATGGAAAGGTGGAAAAATGGATTACAGCAAGCTAATCACGGTACTTTTGTTGCCGAGGATAGTCAACGTCGCATTGTCGGATTTGCCAATGGTGGCAAAAATCGAGGCACAGATGACGGTACTCAAAACTTTCAAGGCGAGCTTTATTCATTGTATTTATTGCCTGAGGTGTGGGGGAAAGGGGTTGGTATTCAGCTTGTAAATGCAGTTGCCTCTCATTTACAGTTAATGGAATTCTCCTCCATGATCGTTTGGGTTTTATCAGATAACCCAGCCACTACATTTTATGAAAAAATCGGTGGAGAAAAGGTAGCCGTAGGGCATATTCCTATCAATGGGAAAAACTATCCAGAACGAGCGTATGGGTGGAAAGACATATCCGTGTTGAACAAAAAAATTGAGCATTAAAACGGTGGCAAAAAAAATTATCCCTCTACATTCTTGGGATAATAGTTTTGCCATCTTTTTTTTCTTTGCTTCTATGAATCTTCTACCACCTCCAAGAACCACCTCTCATGAAAGGAACCTCTTCTCTCTGCCTTATCCTCACGTATACTCTCTAACTCCTCTTTTGTATATCCATGATATTCACTTAAACAATAGATAAGCTCCAATAAATCAGCAAGCTCTTCAACAGCCTGTTCAGCATTTCCTGCCTCTAAGTATTCCGCCAACTCCTCCCGCAGTTTCTCCTTTCCTTCTATTTCAAACTCAGCAGCATCCAACCGTCTCACACGACACTCCGTCCCATTACGGCGGATTATTTCTGGGATTCTATCCCTAACAAGCTTATTGTAAATTGGCACGTGTCCCACTCCTCCCCCCTGTACATCTTCTATTAATAACAATTTGTTAAAAACATCGAAAAATCCTTTAATTTTTTGTAAAAAAATAATGCGGTTAGGGGGTAATGTTGATTTTCGCACCAGATGCTATTTGCAAAAATTTAAAACTAGTCTTTAACAGTGCAAAAAAATAAGAACCTTCTGCAAGGACTAACGGGACTTGTGAAAAAGGGTGCTTTTCCCTTTTTCCCAAGTCTCGTACTAACAGAGCTTCCTATTTTTCATTGAGGTAAAATTGTATAAATTGCCTTTTCCGTTTCGACCCGAACGCCATTATCCTTATCCTGTGTAGAAAAATCGTCACTATAGATCGGTATTTCATAGGCATTTTGAGGTAGTTCCATTCTACCCTTGTCAGTTTCAATAAATCCTTGACCTTGTAGGATAATTTCCTGATCTGCCAAGTAATCATCCTCATCATGCCTTTCAATATTTCTAACGGAAACCTCATCTAAAACAAGCTGAATCTCATCTCTGTCCATAATTTCTTCTTTACCAGTCGAAAATTCACTTTTATAAATCATCAATGTTTGACCTTTTTGCCTTTCTAGCCATTCCGTTAATTCAAATATTGGATGAGCCATTGAGAGCACCCCCTCGTAATTTTCATAACAGTACTATTCCCAGTTTGCTATATTTCATCCATACTTTTGTCCCTATGTCAGTTACTATTCTTTGTTACGGACACGTTTGTTTGTTTTTACGACCACTTGTACGTTCTTTGCCAGGCTACGAACACGTCTGCTTGTTTTTCCGCTCCCACCTGTCCAATAAATTAAACAAAAATTTAAATAATTAGCTTGTTTATGGTATATTTACATCTATGTAAGATTTTCACCATTATACTGATACACAAGGAGCAGAACATATGGATCAAATTTTAGAAATAGCCTATGCCAATTTATTATCTCCAATGATCTTATTTTTTCTTTTAGGTATTATTGCAGTCTTAGTAAACTCTGATCTAAAGGTTCCTACTGCCTTCTATAACGGATATACCATGATAATCTTATTTACGATTGGTATAAAAGGTGGTATAGAACTGAGGAATGTATCGTTAGTAGAAATGGTCCCAACGATTATTGCTGCAATTTTGTTGAGTGTCGTTATGCTACTTCTCTCACACATTATTTTAAGAAAAGTGTTTCACTACTCCTTTGAGGATTCCATCGCCATCGCAGCCCATTATGGCTCCGTGAGTGCCGTAACCTTTATAGCTGGGCTCGCTTTTCTAGATAAGGTTGGCGTTTTATACGAATCGTATATGTCTGCCGTGCTTGTAATTATGGAAGGACCTGCAATCATTTTAGCTATTATTTTTTATAAACTGCATGTGCAAAAACATGGAGGCGAAGTTGACAATCCAAATGCAAAAATGAGTCATGTTGTTAAAGAAGCCTTCTTTGGTAAAAGCATCTTCTTACTACTAGGTGGTATTTTTATTGGACTTGTTGCTCACACAGACGGCCTTGCCAATATTCAGCCATTATTCGGTGATTTATTTTACGGTGTCCTATGTATTTTCTTATTACATATGGGGATGATTGCAACTATGAGCATGAGGAAAATGAAAAATGTCAACCCCATTTCATTTTTGTTCGCATTTATTTTACCTGTACTAGGAGGTGTCCTCGGTGTTATTACTGGTAATATTATTGGACTATCTGTGGGTGGAACCACGATACTGGCAATTTTGAGTGGAAGTGCGTCGTATATTGCAGCCCCTGCAGCCATTAGTCAGGCGATTCCTAAAGCTAATTCTGGGCTAACACTAGGATCTGCCTTAGGGCTCACTTTACCATTTAACCTTATCGTCGGTATACCTTTTTATTATTGGTTAGCAACTCTTCTAGTGGGGTAATTGTAAAGTCAGAAGAGGGTGTCCAATTGGAGCTATTCGCTCCTTTTGGTACACCCTCTTCTTTATTAGTTGTATGCCTTTTTTTGCCAAGGCAAATGTGGTCAAATCGTCTGACGGTGGATTATGAAGTCCAGCACGCACATCCCGGTAGTAACGCTCTAATTGATTGCTTTTATGAAGACTTTGACCACCAACAATTCTCATAGCAAGATCCACTACTTTTACAGCAGCATTCGTACAAATTGTTTTAACCGCTGCTAATTCAGCGCCTATTTGTTGCCGAATCTCCGGTCTTTCATCCCAAATACTTGCCACATGGTACATAAAATGTCTCGCTTTCATTAACTCCAAATCCATCTCGGCAGTTTTCCTCTGAACCTCAGGGACTTGGGAAATGGGGTGCGGCAAGCTACTTGGCTGATAACTCTTTGCAAAGTTAACTGCTTCATCCCTTGCAGCAATGGCTATCCCTAGATAGCAAGCAGGGATATGTAATAACCAACCTTGAGGATGCTTGCCGTGGCCTGGGTCCTTTACAGCAACTAATGCATCTTCTGAAACAAAGACATTTTCTAACAGAAGATCATCACTTCTCGTTGCTCTCATGCCCATCGTATTCCAAGTCTCTTCAAACTGAATACCCTCTGTCTCCCTAGGTAATAAAAATTCAGCTAATCTTACTTGGTCACCATCTTGAGCCATAGCTGTAACGATAATCCAGTCTAACACAGGGGCCAATGAAGTAAATGTTTTTTTACCATTCAACACCCAGCCGTCTGTTGTTTTTACAGCTTTCGTTAAAGGCATGCCTCCCCTTGCTGGACTTCCTGTACTTGGTTCAGTTGCAGCTGTATTGATCAATTTATGTTCTATTACTGCCGATTCTGCTACCTTGCGAAAAACTTTTTCCGGCCATTTATTCGTGTCTTTCAGTTGCATCATCGTTCCGTTATGCCAACCGAGAGATAGTGCAGTTGCTCCGTCACCCTTGGCAATTACTTCTTGGACCAGAAGAAATTCATAAAGACTTATCTCTTCTCCCCCGTATTTCTTTGGCACGGTTAAGGCTGTCATCCCTGCTTCTTTTAATTTTTGAAAGTTTTCAACGGGAAACAAAGCTTTTTCATCGTAGTAAGATGCTCTTGCTTTAAAATCTTCCACGAAATTATTGGCACGCTCCCATAATGCTTTATGGTTCTTATTTTTGATCAAGATTTCTGTTTGTGCATCCACTTTTCCTATTCCCTCTCTTCCACGAATCCTCTTTTGTAAGAACTTTAACATTTTATTACCAGAGTTACTACTGATGTGGACCATTAGTCAAGTAACTATTTTAACTAAAACTATACGTATAACTATACTGTTTTCCCAAAAATACATAGAATACATTAGCCCTCAATACGAGGGTTCATTCGTTTGCGGGCATGCTACCATTAACACCAATCGGCTGCTTCCGACAAGTCATGTCCAGCGAATGTGAGGTGGCATTTAAGCTCCTCAGCAGTTTGTTCCCTTCCCCAATAGAGGGTGTCGCATTGCGGCATCCTCTACTTATGTTTAGAGGAATTTATTTCCATACTAGGTATTCCTTGCGTTATCTTTCGACTTATTGCTACTGTAAAACGTATCGGAGAGTACCTCTAGCCTATATGAAAACGACAAGTACTTCCTTATAAATACAACGAATCGCCAAAAATCTTTCCTGGGAAATGAAATTAACACATTTTTCCTCAACTTTTTTTCATGGAATCCCCCCAATAAATCGACAACTTATGAAGAATAACTATTAGATAGAGGGAATACTTAAAATGTGGAGGTTAAAAGTTATGTTTTCAAATGCTCATGTTGGTATAGATTTAGGTACAGCAAATATACTTGTGTATACAAAAAGCAAGGGAATTATTTTAAACGAGCCATCTGTAGTTGCCATAGATGTTAATACAAACCAAGTATTGGCTATTGGCCAAGAGGCAAAACAAATGGTTGGGAAAACCCCTGGGAATATCGTCGCCATCAGACCATTACAAGATGGTGTTATAGCTGATTATCAGGTGACGATTGATATGCTGAAACACATAATGAAGAAAGTAAGTAAAAAAGCAGGATTTGCCCTACGAAAGCCTAATGTAATTGTTTGTACCCCTTCTGGTGCAACCTCTGTGGAAAGAAGAGCCATACACGATGCTGTTAAAACATTTGGGGCAAAAAATGTGGAATTAATTGAGGAACCTATTGCGGCAGCCATTGGTTCTGATCTCCCTGTATCAGAGCCTATTGCAAATGTAATAGTAGATATTGGTGGTGGGACTACAGAAGTGGCTATCATCTCCTTCGGGGGAATTGTTACTTCTCGCTCCATACGAGTGGGTGGTGACCAACTAGATGGAGATATTATTCAACACGTCCGCAAGAAATATAATCTTTTAATCGGGTACAGAACTGCCGAAAATATAAAAATGGAAATAGGTTATGCATTGATTGATCACGAAAAACTGGACACAGATATTCGTGGCCGCGACCTCGTTAGCGGTCTCCCTAAAACTATTACAATTGATTCTTATGAGATACAAGATGCCATTAGGGAACCCTTGTTAGCTATCCTAGCAACAATCCGTGATACATTGGAGGATTGCCCACCTGAACTTAGTGGTGACATTGTAGATCAAGGAATTACTTTAGCTGGAGGAGGTGCCCTTCTAAATGGCATGCAAGACTGGTTAAGATCTGAAATTGATGTACCAGTAAATCTTGCTCCAAACCCGTTAGAGGCTGTTGCCATTGGGACTGGCCGTTCCTTAGATTACATGACGAAGCACAAAAAAGCTAAATAAAGAGTATCCCAAAAGTGGTGTATTTCCACTTTTGGGATATTTATAATTCTACTCATAAGACTGTCTTTATTACACGAAACCCGTATTAATACGCTTTTGTCAGTCCGCCATCCACAACAAAAGCCTGGCCTGTTATATACGAGTTCATATCTGAAGCTAAGAAAAGAATGGCGTTGGCAAATTCCTCTGGTTTTCCATAACGTCCAA
>JAJOJL010000019.1 GCA_021208645.1 Bacillus sp. (in: firmicutes)
CGTTAAAATGGAAAGGGAAAATTGCCTCTATTTAAACGCAAAAGTCAAATGCGTTAAAATAGCAGTTAAAATTCAGTTGTATTTAAACGAAAGCGTCAAATGCGTTCTATCTCCTCGGGTGGGGGTGTTCATCTACTCTAACCTCCTATAATTGCATGGGATTCCCTCCACAAGTATAATGAGTGAAGGACAGGGCGTGAATGAACAACTTAAGGTGGGGTTTAAGTGACTAGAACGAAAAGAATAGCGATTGGCAAAGAAATTGAGCTAAATAAAATCACGAATGATTGGTTTCAAACGTATTCGAAGCTTGTGGAAAATGAAACATATCACGTGCTGCTAGAGAGTGGCAGGGGTGGTCGATACTCCATCATTGGGATGACCCCATGGGCTATTTTAACTGGAAAAAATAACGTACTAACCATAAAAAACAAAAGACGGCGTGGCAATTGAGAAGGGGCCACTGCTCCATTCACTCAGAAACTGGTTAACGGAGTATATTGTCGATAGAAATAAGGATCTACCAGATTTTCAAGGGGGAATTATTGGTCAATTCAGTTATGATATTGTCAGGGAAATTGAACGGATTCCAACCCTCGCAGAAGATGACTTAAACACAGAAGATCTGTTATTGATGGCTTTCAATGATTTGGTAGTTATTGATCATCAAAATGATACTATATGGTTTATTACTATCGTGGAAGAAGGTTCCCAGGCTACTGGTCAGGAACAATTATCTTTAATGGAACAACAATGGAAAGATAAAACCAAAACGTCCAATGGGTCTTGGTATTTCCAAGCCCTATTATCATCAAGCGAAGATTCACTGGATCGTTCATTTACAGAAGAAGAATTTGTTGATGCAGTAAAAAAAAACACAAGATTATATAAGTGCAGGAGATGTTTTTCAGGTTAATTTATCCGTAAGAGAGACAAGAAACCTTAAAACACACCCTCTCCATATATATAAATGCTTAAGAGAAATTAATCCTTCGCCGTATATGGGTTATTTCCATACACCAAATGTACAATTCATTAGTGCTTCCCCTGAGCTTCTTGTTAAAGTGAAGGGAGAAGAGGTTAGTACCCGTCCTATTGCTGGAACAAGATCGAGAGGCAAGGATGAGCAGGAGGACCAACAACTCGCCGATACGTTGATTAATAATGAAAAGGAACGAGCAGAGCATGTTATGCTTGTGGACTTGGAAAGAAATGATTTAGGTCGCGTATGTCAATATGGGACTGTGGAAGTCAATGAGCTAATGGTTATAGAAAAGTATTCCCATGTGATGCATATAGTTTCTAATGTCAGAGGGAAAAAAGCTCCAGAATTTGATAATATAGATGTGATAGCAGCAACATTCCCAGGGGGAACGATTACAGGAGCTCCTAAAATCCGTACAATGGAAATCATTGAAGAGTTAGAGCCCGTTCGTCGAGGAATATATACAGGTTCCTTAGGCTGGGTTGGTTTTGATGGGGACATGGAACTTAACATAACGATTCGTACGATGATTGCCAAAGAAGGAAAGGTCCATGTGCAAGCTGGAGCAGGAATCGTCATTGATTCCAATCCAAAAGCAGAATTCAAGGAATCCTTGAAAAAAGCAAAAGCCTTATGGAAAGCAAAAGAGTTGAGTGAAGCAGAGCTGAAGGTAAAAACGAGAGAGAGCTGAGGAGGAATAAACAATGATTTTAATGATTGATAATTACGATTCATTTACGTACAACCTTGTACAGTATTTAGGTGAGATGGGACAAGAGCTAGTTGTTAAACGAAATGATCAAGTAACAATAAAAGAAATTGAAGAAGAGTTAAAACCGAAATTCTTAATGATATCTCCTGGTCCTTGTACTCCCAATGAAGCGGGAGTCAGTATGGAGGTTATTAAATACTTTGCAGGCAAAATTCCGATTTTGGGTGTCTGTCTTGGGCATCAATCCATTGCACAAGTTTTTGGCGGGGATGTAGTAAGGGCAGAGCGGCTAATGCACGGCAAAACATCGGAAATGCTTCATGATGGTAAAACAATCTTCAAAGGCATACGTAATCCCTTTGTTGCAACAAGGTATCATTCTTTAATTGTTAAAAGAGATACATTGCCTGAATGCTTTGAAATATCTTCCGAGACAATGGAAGGGGAAATTATGGCTATCCGTCATAAAACACTTCCTTTAGAAGGGGTTCAATTTCATCCTGAATCCATCATGACTGGGGCAGGGAAATCGTTACTGAAGAATTTCATTGAAGAGTATAAGGAGTTTAAACAACCATGTACATCTTCATAAATGGATCCATCAAACATGTGAGTGAAGCAAAGGTATCCCCTCTTGACCATGGATTTTATATGGGCTAGGGGTGTTTGAGACATTTAGAACATACCATGTCATCCGTTTTTACTGGATGACCATTTCCATAGGTTCAGGGAAAGTACGCTAGAAATGGGTATTAAAGTGGAGCCTTATGACCGGAACAAGACAAAAAAAAATTATTACAGAGCTATTGGAGCAAAATAATTTAATGATGGATATTTCCGCTGGAATATTTCGGCTGGCGAACGGGGAATTGGTTTATCAACAGCCATTTATGATTCTCCAACGGAAATTGTTTATGTAAAGGAACTGCCAGATCAGGTTTTTCCAGAAAAAAAAGGAGTTATTCTTGAACAAAGAAGAAACACTCCCGAAGGAAAAGTTCGTTTGAAGTCCCACCATTATCTAAATAATATCCTCGGTAAGCGAGAAGTGGGGATGGACCCGGAAGTGGAAGGGATATTTCTCTCCGAAACCGGCCATGTTTCCGAAGGGGTAGTCTCTAATATTTTCTGGTGGAAGGATAATGCTTTATATACTCCAAGCTCGGCAACTGGGGCTTTAAATGGAATCACCAAGCAATTTGTGGTTGCATTGGCCAATAAAATGGGAATAAAAGTGATAGAGGGTAAGTATCCTCTTCATTCATTGTTAGAAGGGGAAGAAGTGTTTGTAACAAATTCTATACAAGAAATCGTCCCCATGGTGCAAATAGATGATCGTAGGCTACCTGGAAGTAAAGGACCCATATACAAAATGTTACATACTGAGTATCAAAAACAAGCAGAAATACTTTGGACCCGGGCACAGCTGACAGAAGGATAGGTGAAGACCAATGGCAACAAGTTTTATGAATAAAAGAAAGGTTAGTTGGGAGAACTTTTCCCATTGATTTTCGAAAAAAACCTATGTAATGGGAATATTGAATGTAACTCCAGATTCTTTCTCTGATGGTGGGAAGTTTACGGGGGAAAAGGAAGCTATCGAACATGCAAAGGAAATGGTTGAACAGGGGGCTGGCATTATTGATATAGGTGGTGAGTCAACCCGTCCTGGTGCCGTTAAAGTAGAAGAAGCTGAAGAAATCAAACGAATTTATTCACCAATAAAAGTAGTAAGAAAAGCAGTAGGTGTACCAATTTCCATAGACACATATAAAGCGAAGGTAGCTGAAGTAGCCATAGAGGCAGGTGCCAATATCATTAATGATGTCTGGGGGGCAAAAGCAGATAAGAACATGGCTGCCGTTGCTGCCCACTATGATGTACCAATTATTTTAATGCATAACCGTGACAATATGAACTACCATCATTTAATTGACGATATGCTGAAAGACTTGGAGGAAAGTGTTAGGATATGTCTTGATGCAGGGGTAAAGGATGATAAAATAATCCTTGATCCTGGGATTGGTTTTGCCAAAACATATGAGCAAAATGTTATGGTCATGAGGGAGTTAGACAGATTTAATGAACTGGGTTATCCCATTCTCCTTGGTACATCGAGAAAATCTTTAATCGCTAAAACACTAAATTTGCCAGTAGACGAACGGATGGAAGGCACGGGAGCGACTGTTTGTTTTGGTATTGATAAGGGTGTTGATATTGTGAGGGTTCATGATGTTTTACCTATTTCGAGAATGGTGAAAATGATGGATGTAATGATAGGAAAGTCTGAAGTTCCACAAGACTAAAAAGTATGGCTACTAAAAAAAGCTCCGTTGGAGCTCACTGCAGTCCACTCGCTTTCCGCGGGAGGTTGTGGAGCCTCCTCGGCGTTGCCTGTGGGGTCTCCACTTAACCTCTTTTCCCGCAGGACTTTGAGGCACTTCGTGGGGGAATCCCACGCACGAAGAAAATGCGTTAGCATTTTCGAGGAGTCTCGTGGACTTCCGTTCGCCCCAACGCCGTTTTTAGCTTACTATCATTTAAACGTAGTTGTAGAATTTCGAACTTTTCACCTTACTTAAACGGAACAAAATTTTAAAAAAGAGGGTTTTAAATGGATAAAGTATATGTAAACGGGATGGATTTTTTTGCTTATCACGGTGTTTTTTCCTGAAGAAAACAAATTAGGGCAACGTTTTATTGCAGATGTTGTGCTGGAGATGAATACTCGACCTGCCGGGACAACTGACGATTTAAATAAAACGGTTAATTATGCGAAGGTGTATGAACTGACAAAAGAAATTATGGAAGGGGAACCAGTACAGTTAGTGGAGACTCTGACGGAGAAAATAGCTGAAGTTATGTTGGACAAGTTCTTTGTTGTTAGAGCAGTCGTTGTAAAAGTGACTAAATTAAATCCTCCAATCAGGGGACATTACGATTCCGTTGCTGTTGAAATAAGAAGGGAACGGGTCAAATGATTTACAAAAATCATGCATTCTTATCATTGGGATCTAACATAGAAGATCGCAAAGAACATTTGATGAATGCCATTCGAACATTAGAGCAGGATAATCATATCAAACTTGTCCAGCAATCGTCTATTTACGAAACAGATCCCGTTGGAGTTACAGAACAAGCCCCGTTTTTAAATATGGTTGTTGAATTGGAAACAAGTTACAATGCCAGTGAATTGTTAGAGAAAATAAAGAAAATTGAACAGTTAGGTGGCAGAGAAAGGGGCATACGCTGGGGTCCAAGAACAATTGACCTTGACATTTTGCTGTATAACAGTGAGAATATTAATTTGGAACATTTAATAGTTCCCCATCCAAGGATGACGGAGCGGGGATTTGTACTTATTCCACTACAAGAAATTGCACCGAATCTTACATTTAACGATGGCGTGACCATCGAAGAATATATTAATCAATTAACGGACAAAGAAGGTGTTCGGAAATGGGAGAGTCCATCTGGGGAAGACGCATCAGAGCATTCCGAAAGCTAAAAGGGTATACGCAAGAGGATTTTGCTAAAAAAATAGGAATTTCAGTTTCTGTTTTAGGAGAAATTGAACGGGGGAACCGTAAGCCTTCCGATGATTTAATAGAAGTCATAGCTGACGGGTTAAAGGTTAGTATGGAAGAACTTACATCCCTTAAATAAGTTGGAGGTGATCAGCATGTTAAAGATTGGTGACATTACAATGAAAAATCAAGTAGTCCTTGCACCAATGGCAGGAGTATGTAACCCCGCTTTTCGCTTAATTGCAAAGGAATTTGGCACGGGTCTTGTATGTGCTGAAATGGTTAGTGATAAAGCCATCCTCCACAAAAATGAGAAATCCCTGAAAATGCTTTTTGTGGATGATAGAGAAAAGCCATTAAGTTTACAGATTTTTGGCGGCGATAAAGATACGCTAGTGGAAGCGGCTAAAGTAGTAGATAAACAGACGAATGCAGATATTATTGATATTAATATGGGTTGTCCGGTACCGAAAATAACAAGCTGTGATGCAGGTGCACGTTGGTTGTTAAATCCGGAAAAAATATATGAAATGGTTTCTTATGTAGTAGAGGCTGTCGATAAGCCAGTTACAGTTAAAATGAGAATCGGTTGGGATGAAGATCATATTTATGCTGTTGATAATGCGAAGGCAGTAGAACGTGCAGGTGGCAGTGCAGTTGCTGTACATGGCCGTACTCGGGTACAAATGTATGAAGGTGTAGCCAACTGGGACATTATTAAAGAAGTAAAAGAAGCAGTTACTATTCCTGTTATTGGTAACGGTGACGTAAGAACGCCAGAAGATGCGAAGCGCATGATAGATACGATCGGTGTAGATGGTGTAATGATCGGTCGTGCTGCCCTTGGGAACCCTTGGATGCTTTACCGTACGATTCATTATTTAGAAACGGGTGAAAACATTCCTGATCCAAGCTACCTTGAAAAAATGGATGTTTGTATTTTGCATATGGACCGTCTTATTGCCCTTAAAGGGGAAGGAGTGGCTGTTCGTGAAATGCGAAAGCATGCTGCTTGGTATATCAAAGGAATGAAAGGTGCAGCTAGACTCCGTGATCAAATTAATCAAGCGACTAAACGTGATGACTTAGCTGGGATATTAATGGAATTTGTTGAAAATCATGAAGGACAAGAAGAAGTGGTAGCGGTTCGTTAATTTGACAAGATTCCTTAACTCTCCTATAATACGTCTGAGATTATACAAACTGCCAGTCTTGATACTGGCAGTTTTCTTCATGATTTATTTAAAATAGAGATGAATTATTCATAGTATTGGAGAAGTTTGTTCCTATGAAAAACTGTTAATCATAGAAGGAGTACATAATTTTTTAAAATATATTCTGATTAATACATTTTGAATTCTTTAGTAATGGATTACAAGCATTAAGCAAAGTGAGTCATAGGCTATGATATTTTAGTGAAGCTACGATAACATTACACATAAATTTTTGTACAGGAGATGGTAAGGGTGAGCCAAGAATTAGAACTTAATGATCAGTTGAAGGTGAGACGGGAAAAGCTAAAGGATTTATTAGAACTGGGAATTGACCCATTTGGTAAACGATTTGAAAGAACCCATAGTGCTGAGGAAATCAAAGGACTATTTGAAGAAGAGACGAAGGAAAGTCTTGAAGAAAAAGAAGCAGTGGTTACGATTGCTGGCCGAGTCATGACAAAGCGTGGAAAAGGGAAAGCAGGATTTGCACATATACAAGACTTAACAGGCCAAATTCAAATTTATGTTCGTAAGGATCAAGTTGGCGAAGAGAATTATGATATTTTTAATCGGATTGATATAGGTGACTTAGTAGGCGTTACGGGAGTTGTTTTTAAAACACAAGTTGGAGAATTGTCTGTAAAAGCAAAAGAGTTTCAACTGCTAACAAAATCATTACGTCCCCTTCCAGATAAATATCATGGACTAAAGGACGTAGAACAACGCTATCGACAACGTTATGTGGATTTAATTGTAAATCCCGAAGTGCGGGACACGTTTATTTTAAGAAGTAGAATTTTGCAGAGCATGCGTCGTTATTTAGATGACCAGGGTTATTTAGAGGTAGAAACTCCAACTATGCATTCTATAGCAGGAGGTGCGTCTGCGCGTCCATTTGTTACACACCATAACGCCTTAGACATGACCCTTTATATGCGCATAGCCATAGAACTACATTTAAAGCGATTGATCGTTGGTGGACTTGAAAAGGTATATGAAATTGGGCGTGTGTTCAGGAATGAAGGGATTTCTACACGTCATAACCCTGAATTTACAATGATTGAACTTTATGAAGCGTATGCTGATTATAATGACATCATGTCTTTGACAGAGAATTTAATTGCCCATATTGCTAAGGAAGTATTAGGGACGACTAGTGTTCAATACAATGAATATGAAGTGGATCTTACGCCTCAATGGAAAAGAGTCCATATGGTAGATGCTATTAAAGAGCATACGGGGGTTGACTTCTGGAAACAGATGTCTGACGAAGAGGCCCATGCCCTTGCAAAAGAGCACAATGTACCAGTAAAAGATACAATGAAGTACGGGCATATTGTAAATGAATTTTTTGAGATGTTTGTGGAAGAAAAGTTAATTCAGCCAACATTCATTTACGGTCATCCTGTAGACATTTCTCCATTGGCGAAGAAAAACGAAGAAGATGAAAGGTTCACTGACCGATTTGAGTTATTTATTGTCGGACGTGAGCATGCAAACGCATTTACAGAATTAAACGATCCAATTGATCAACGTGAGCGCTTTGAAGCACAGCTGGTAGAGCGTGAACAAGGGGATGATGAGGCTCATATGATGGACGAGGATTTCGTGGAAGCCCTAGAATACGGTATGCCTCCTACAGGAGGGTTGGGGATTGGGATTGACCGTATTGTAATGCTCCTAACAAATTCTCAATCTATTCGTGACGTTCTATTATTCCCGCAAATGCGACAAGTTTAATTGAAGCTCACATGCAAAATCAGGATTATAGTTAAGTAAAAGAGCATATTTCTACTTCACTTCACAGGAGATTCGTTTATATAGTTTTGAAGTCTCTAATTTAATTTGGAAGACTCTTTGACGGCCAACCGGTAAATTCGTAGTGGATCGTAGAACTATCTATAAGAAATATCTTCAAGTAACTTAAAGTTGGCCCATTACTTCAATGTAATGGGTCTTCATATTTCGCTTGGGTTATCTTTCGGTGTATACAGCATCCACCTGGTTAAGCTCGTAGGAACAACAATACTAGGCTTTGGGATGATCTTAATACAACTTTTTTTAAAAAAGTGTTGCATTGGCATAATTATCGTGATATATTATTCCTTGTCGCCGAAAACGAGCGATGCTAACAAAGAAAAAAGTTGTTGACAGAGAAACTTGGAAATGTTACAATACTAAAGTCGCTGTCAAACGACAAACCAACAATTTAACTGAAAAATATAGTTGTTGATATGACCTTTGAAAACTAAACAAAAAGCCAAGCGAAGTGGGATATAGAAGTCGTTTCGACGACCTATCGAATATCCCGTCAATGAAATACAATTAGCCAAACTTTGGCTTGAAGCTAGAAATCAAACACTTTATTGGAGAGTTTGATCCTGGCTCAGGACGAACGCTGGCGGCGTGCCTAATACATGCAAGTCGAGCGGATCAATTAAGAGCTTGCTCTTATGAGATCAGCGGCGGACGGGTGAGTAACACGTGGGCAACCTGCCTTACAGACTGGGATAACTCCGGGAAACCGGAGCTAATACCGGATGACCAAAGGAATCGCATGATTCTATTGTAAAAGTTGGGATTTATCCTAACACTGTGAGATGGGCCCGCGGCGCATTAGCTAGTTGGTGGGGTAATGGCCTACCAAGGCGACGATGCGTAGCCGACCTGAGAGGG
>JAJOJL010000053.1 GCA_021208645.1 Bacillus sp. (in: firmicutes)
TAGCCTTTAAGTAAATTTATATTGAAACCTATCGTTTATCGATTTTTTTCACGATTAGGTCGCCAATCATTTGGAAAAGCTGAACTAAAATTAAGATGGCAATGGTAGCCACTAACGTTACATCTGGGTTGTTTCGCTGAAACCCGTCGCGGAAGGCCATGTATCCAAGCCCCCCAGCACCAACAACCCCAGCCATTGCCGTATAACCAATTAAGGCGATCCCCGTTACCGTTAGACCAGAGATTAATGCGGGCCTAGACTCTGGCAACAGGACTTTGTAGATGATCGTAAACGTGCTCGCTCCCATCGCTTTCGCCGCTTCAATAACTCCCCTTGGAATTTCCCGCAGGCCAATTTCTACCATTCTTGCATAAAACGGTGCGGCACCAACAATCAATGCAGGTAGGGCGGCAGATGGACCGATTCCCGTACCGATAATCGCTCGTACATAAGGCATGAGTAAAATAATTAAGATTACAAATGGGATAGAACGGAATATGTTGACGATTGCACCTGTTACGGAATAAACAAGGGGATTTTCCCATTGGTTACCCTTCGCCGTTAAATACAATAAGATACCTAACGGAATTCCGATGATGGCGGTGAACACTAACGATACGCCCATCATGTACATTGTTTCTAGAGTTGCTTCCCACACATCATCCCAATAAACGCTAGGAAGGAAGGCAAAGAGTGTGTTAATCATGATGAAAGCACCTCCACTTCAACACCGTGATCTGATAAATAGGTAATAGCTCGTTTAATTTCTTCCTCATTTCCGGCTATTTGCAAAAATAAAACGCCGTAAGAAGAATCTTTTAATCTACTAATTTTTCCTTGCAGAATATTGACTGTTAAGTCAAACTCTTTAATGAACTTTGATATAATCGGCTGTTGCGCCGTATCACCGAGAAAGTGACATTCAATAACGATTCCTTCTGACACATGCCATTCTGACTGAATTTCCATTGCTTCATCAGGTTTGGTAATTTGTTTTACAAATTCCTTCGTCATTTCCTGCTTTGGATGTTGGAATACTTCAATAACATTACCCATTTCTACGATTTTACCGTCTTCCATGACTGCCACGTTGTCACAAATCTTTCGGATAACATGCATTTCATGAGTAATGAGAACAATCGTTAAGCCTAATTTCTGATTTATTTCTTGTAATAAATCTAAAATTTGGTCAGTTGTTTTTGGATCAAGGGCAGAGGTGGCTTCGTCACAGAGAAGTACACTTGGTTCGTTAGCTAACGCCCTGGCAATTCCAACTCGTTGCTTCTGACCACCACTTAATTGGGACGGATATTGATCTTCTTTTCCTTGCAAACCGACCAGTTGGATCAATTCTAATGCGCGAGCTTCCCGATCCTTTTTTGGTACGTTAGCAATTTCTAACGGAAACATAATGTTTTCTTTCACCGTTCTAGACCAAAGAAGGTTAAAATGTTGAAAGATCATCCCAATTTTTTGCCGCTTTTTTCTCAGTTTTCCCGAAGTCAATTGGCTTAAGTTTTCATCTCCCATGACTACCTCTCCAGCGGTGGGAGTTTCCAACAGATTAATCATCCTAATCAACGTACTTTTACCAGCACCACTGTAGCCAATAATCCCAAAGATCTCACCAGCTTGAACATTAAGATCAACATTATCTACAGCAGTTATATGATTTTTTTTACCTTTAAATATTTTTGTAATTCCCTTAAGTTGAATCATTGCTTCCTTGCACCTGCCTTTTAATCTTATTAAGTCTATCGGTTTAATAAGTATTAGAAAAAATAAAAATCCTTCCTGCACGCAGAAAGGATGAATAAATAAAGTCCACCCTCTCATCTTTCGAAGATATACATCTTCGCAGGAATTGGCACATTTCCAGCTTAATGCTGGCTGTTGCCGGGCTTCATCGGGCCAGTCCCTCCGCCACTCGAGATAAGAGTTATTAAGATAAAGTTAATTTAATTTGAATTGTCTATCACATTTAAGATAGTAGCACGTTAAAGTGAATTTGTAAATAATTATTTTAAAAATATATTTTAGATTTTTATCTAAACTTACAGATACTCAATCTTTTAGTAAAGTTTTCTTTAACATGGTATAATAATTTAACTGTTTTATTGTTAATTTATAAGTAGGTGCTAACAATTAATAGGCCAGATATAGATAGCTATTGCAGTAATTATTGAAATTCAGAAAAATTGAAACCCTTCTATAGATATTTTCGTATTAAAGAGGACCTGGTCGGGTCTTTTCTCGTTTATACAAAGGAGGGGTTTAAAGGGCAGGCGAGTGAGTTAAAATGAATTCCACGTGGAAACTTAAGGGGATGCTGTTTTTCTTTCATGCATCCATGACAATTATGGTTAGTTATTTGCCTGTATATTTACAGGCGATGGATTTTACAGGTTCACAAATCGGCTTCTTATTGGCTGTCGGGCCAGCAGCAGCGATCATTGCTCAACCATTTTGGGGGTTTATGAGCGATAAATGGAAGACCGTAAAGAAGATACTCCTCGTGTGTATATCTGGTGCTTTAGCCATTGGCTTTCTCGTCTTTCAAATAGCCGAGTATATTGTGTTAATTCCAATGATGTACATATTCTTTTCTTTTTTAGCTCCGGCAGGTGGACTAGGGGACAGTTTAGCACAAAAAGTGTCTGTTAAGCACTCTGTTTCCTTTGGTAGTATCCGCATGTGGGGATCCTTAGGTTTTGCCAGTGCATCTTTAGCAGGAGGAATCATATTAAGCTACATTGGTATAATGAAAATTTATTATTTGTTTGCCTTTTTCCTGACGATAGGAATTGTTTTTTGTTATTTTGCACCGGATAGTGAGCCTGCAAAGAAGCCTGTTCAACTACTGAATGCTTTTAAGCTTTTGAAAAACGTGAAGCTGATGCTGTTTTTGTTGATGATTATGGCAATTTCTTTGACCCATAGAATGAACGATTCCTTCCTAGGTCTCTATATAGTGGAACTGGGGGGCAATGAATCCTATATTGGTTTAGCATGGTTTATCGGGGTTGTTGCAGAAGCAGTTGTATTTGCCTTTAGTTATTATTGGCTCAGGAAATTCCATCCGTTAACACTCATCAATATTGCTGCAATGATCTATTTTTTACGGTGGTTGTTAATGACCTTTGTCCCAGACCCTTCGTATGTCTTGTACATTCAAGTGTTACATGGGATTACGTTTGGTATCTTTTATTTAACGGCATTTCAGTTTGTCACGAAGCTTGTTCCAGAGGAGTTGGAATCCACCGGTCATTTACTGTTTATTTCTGTGTTCTTCGGCATATCGGGAGTTATTGGTTCCATTATTGGTGGGCAAGTGATGAATGTATTTAACCTTCAAGTCTTGTACGTTGTTATGGCAGTCTTGGCTGCTGTCGGTTTGTTGGGCTCAATCCTTTACCGAATTGGCTATTTTAACAGCGAAGATGGCCGCAGGGAAAAAGAAAAAATGAAACAATCAATAACGTAAGATTAGATTCCAACAGCTCATTTTTTTAAGCTATGGAATAGATTCAAGTACATGTGCGAAGCCATTGACCAGTGCTATACAGAAATTATGGTTATAAGTTGATTGTAGCGTAAGGCACGACACTCCTGCGGGAAAAGAGGTTAAGTGGAGACCCCGCAGGAAAATAGAGTGGCAATGGCTTCGCTCGTTGCTCTTCAGCTTTGAGAAGATCACTCAAAGCTGACATCAAAAACATGCAACGGCTACGCACATTGCTACGTCAACTGAAATGACACAAAAACCATGCCATTTCAGTTGACTCCGAGGAGGCTCCACAACCTCCCGCGGAAAGGGAGTGCCTGTAGCGGAAATCAACTACACATATTTAGATTATTATTTAGTGGTGGCTGTAAAGCATGATGTTTTGAACATGCTCTTAAACTAAAAAATGGAGGTAGGAATGATGACGACAGGAATTATTGTATTAGGTGCACTCGTATTATTTCTTATTTTTTGGATCACAACGTATAACAGTTTAGTAAAATTTCGCAATTGGGTGGAAGAATCTTGGGCACAAATTGACGTTCAGTTAAAACGCCGTTTTGACCTTATCCCGAACTTAGTGGAAACAGTAAAAGGCTACGCGAAGCACGAGCAAGAAACATTAAGCAAAGTTGTGGAATTAAGAAATCAAATGGGTAAACCAAATTTGAATCGCGCTGAGCAAATGGAAGTAAATGATCAGTTAAGTGGGGCACTGAAAAATTTATTTGCCTTAAGGGAAGCTTATCCGGACCTCAAGGCGAACGAGAATTTCAAGATGCTGCAAGAGGAATTAACGCAAACGGAAAACAAAATTGCCTATTCAAGACAGCTATACAATAATACAGTAATGAAATACAATACAAAAATTCAAACGGTACCGACAAATATCATAGCTGGATTCCATAAGTTTGATCGCAGAGACATGCTAGAAGCTAGCCATGAAGAGCGTCAAAACGTCCAAGTAAAGTTTTAGTTGAGGCGGGTCAGTCATGGTACTATACGAACAAATCCAACAAAATAAACGTAAGACAGTTGTTATTGTAGGCTTTTTCATTCTATTTTTAATTGCAGTTGGGTCTGCCTTCACTTATGTGATGTATGGGGACCTAATTACTGGTGGTATTTTCGCAGCTGTCATTGCAGCCATTTATGTTTCCATTATTCTTGCCTCTAGTACGAAAGTAGTCATGAGCATGAACCATGCTAGGGAAATCCGCTCGGCCGATGACGACAGATTCCTTTGGCATACGGTGGAGAACATGGCAATGGTAGCAAGGGTACCCATGCCAAAGGTGTATATAATTAACGACCGTTCCCCTAACGCCTTTGCGACAGGTTTATCACCAAAAAGCGGCGCCGTTGCAGTAACTACGGGACTTATGAATACCCTTAATCGGGAGGAAATCGAAGGGGTCATTGCCCACGAGGTGGCTCATATTAAAAATTATGATGTGAGGCTTTCCACCATTGCCTTAGCCCTCGTTTCCGTTATTGCCATCATTAGCGACATTGGCGGGAGAATGATCTTTTTCTCTCGTGGTGGACGTGGCGATAGAAAGCAGCACCCTGCCATCATGATCATTGCCATCCTTTTGCTCATTTTAGCGCCTATCATTGCAATGGCAATCAATATGGCGATCTCAAGAAACCGAGAATATTTGGCCGATGCCAGTGCTGCTGAACTAACGCGAAACCCTTGGGCATTAGCTTCTGCTTTGGAAAAAATCACAGGGGTAAGGGAGCCAGTGCAGGAGGCTTCCAGTAGTTCCGCACCTTTATATTTTGCCGATCCGTTAAAAAAGGGACTTTCAGGATTGTTCTCAACCCATCCTGATCCGAAAGAACGGATTAAACGTTTGAAGCAAATGTAATTATATTGAGTTGGCGATTGTTGGTTTTTCTGGCAATCGCGTACGATGAATGCCCACTTTGAGATGCTTCTCATAGTGGGTATTTTTATTTGGAGTAGTTTGAAATTTAGAGTTAGGTTTTCTTGGGTAATCTAGGTTTAGGACGTGTAATTGGAAAGGCTACACAATTACACGTCGTAAAGTATAGATTAAGACGTGTAACTAAGAATTGCGAGGAATTATGCGTCGTAAAAAACAGATTAGAACGTGAAACGGAACAATACGAAAGGATTTCATGTCGTAAAGGCAAAAAAAACAAGGAATCATTATCACCAAGGATCTACTATTTTTCTAGATATAGAATGAATAAAATCAATATCCATCAAAAATTCACAAATATCCTGTATAATAGAAATAGTAATATAGTAGTGTTTGCTCTACTCAAGGAGATCCAATAACGACTGAATAGGCAAAACAATATACAATCTATATCCATTACGCCTGCAAGTGGCTTTAAAAATAACCTTTCTTTGAAAGTGATAATTTGGTGATTACATGAAAAAGGGACTCCTTTTTATTATTATATTTATTTGTATACTGTTTTTTATTGATTGGGAGTGGGTAGCCATTTGCGCCAAGAGGATATTCAGTATTTTACTGAAGGTGCGTTAAATGAGTTAGGATACAGGCTACTCCTCATCACTTTTCCGTTAATGCTACTCCAAGGAATTATTACAATTTTTCCAATCCTTATTCTGATCGTTATCCACTTTATTTCCTTCGGCCTTCTTCAAGGGTTTATTGTTAACCTACTGGGTACGACGGCAAGCGCGCTATTGTGCTTTTGGCTAACAAGGTCTTTTGGTGGTGTTTGGGTAGAGCGGTTTTGGGAAAAAAGAAAGGCA
Source organism: Bacillus sp. (in: firmicutes) (assembly GCA_021208645.1). Classification (GTDB taxonomy): domain Bacteria; phylum Bacillota; class Bacilli; order Bacillales; family Salisediminibacteriaceae; genus Evansella. Next base: position 6,264 of record JAJOJL010000053.1, read on the forward strand.
AAACTTACGCGAATTTTGAATGGTATACAAAACTATGGCATTTTAATTATTGTCGTGTTAAGGAGTACACCTTTTCTTCCTAGTAATCTTATATCTATTGCAGCAGCATTAAGCCCAATTAAAGCAAACCCTTATATCTGGTCAACCATCTGGGGCAATATATCCATGATTTGGCTATTAAGCCTCCTTTCTGCACCACTATGGATAGATAGTTCCCTTTTCTGGCCTTATTTATGGACGTATGCCATTTATTTAGCTGTCGTTTTCTCTTATTACGGTTTCCGTTATCGTTATTCCAATCGGGAACCAGATCCAATAGAAGGGCAAGAAAGTTTAAAAGAAAAGGTACTCTAAATGAACCTAAACTTTTCTCATGAGAATAGGAGTGGATATAATGAACGTTTCCATTGAGCTAACAGGGCTGTTATGGCTGATTTTTGCTATCACTAGTCTCACCGTTATCATGATAGTTTTCTTTGAATTGAAGCGGAAAAACAAAGGCCGGGAACTTGCTAAGGTTGCAAAGATAGAGATGGATGATTATTTTCCACCACTTCTTCTGCAACTTTACAAAGGAAAAGGTATCACTTCTGACCAAATCCTTGCTGCGCTTCTTTCATTCGTGAGAAGAGGGCATATTGAGCTTACCCATGACGATCAACAAGGCTATTATTTTGAGATGAAGTCAAAAGAGAAACAACAGGATCTTAGTCAAGATGAGAGGTATTTTATGGAATGGCTGTTTTATGAAGCAGGTACGGATGGGAAGTTGCATCCTAGTCAATTCCAACAATATTCGGCAGATAGAGATCGATTTTTACAGAAACAAACAGAACTTGGCTCCTTGTTGGAACAGGGATTAATACGCCTTGGGCTAATAAAAAAGTTCCAATGGCAAGGAAATCTCATCTTAGGAGTTATTAGCATTTGTTCCCTCGTTATTGGAAGTGCGAGTCTGTTTTATTTTCCGTTATGGGGGATAAGTTTTCTCCTCCTTGCTATTATTAGTGCCGTCTTAATGGGACTATTGCCTCGCCGTACGGTGAAAGGCTGGGAATTTTTTTATCATCTCAAAAAGCTGGCAGAGAATTTAAAGGAAGATACTATGGAAGTGAAAAAGGACGGATTTTTAAAGGGGAGCTTTATTTTTGCTGTTGCATTAGGCTTGCTAGACGATTATAAAAAAATCTTTCCTTTTTATGATGCAGCCCAAGTGAGTATAAGGCAGGAGAATTTTCCGTTATATATGAGTTTTGCCCCTGGTACGTTTGCCATCACAAAGGAAACAATGGATATGCTAGAGGAAGCAAGGGATTCCTTCGAGGTGGTTCAAGGGCCAGAGGCAATGGGTATTGGAGAGGGGATTACTGGAACAGGGGACGGCGAATAGCCGTCCTTTCGTGTTTAAAAACGATTTTGAAATTGTCTTGCAAATCGCTCCATGACAAACTCATGAATTGGTGCTTGGGTGAGGCTGTATAAAGGCCAAGGAAGTCGTGGTTTAAAATGGATCAAGGCCGTATATAAATATTTTTCATCTGGGGAAACGACAAACCAGAATCTTCCTGTTCCTTCTGAAAGACCTGACTCTTTGTTTAACCATCCCCCGTTGATGGCATACTCACCAATATGGTGATGGAAAGTCATTTGTTTTTGCAGTACTAGTAAGGGAGAAGCTAGTCCTATAATACGAAAAGGATACTTTTCTCCTTCCGCCTTAATGGCGATGAGCTTCTTCATAAATCCCCCTAACCAATCGAAGTAAGTCGTGGCCCATTCTTCACCAGTTTGAAAGCGGGAGATTGGTATTTTTTGAATGGAAGTAACGGCTTTCTTTACAGGTTGACTCCCGTGCTTATCATTTTCGTGATTAATGCTGGTGATTAGTCGGAGGGTTGCTTGGAAATTTTCAATTTCCGGTTTCCGTTTTTTACGATTGTCGTTAAGTCATTGTTTTGTAAAACTGACATGGATTTTTCAAAACGGAGGGCACCGTAATAGATCATGATGGCTACTAGTTCCAAAAAATGAGCTTCTTCTCCTTGGTGCAAGTCGTCGTTGGAAAAAATGGGTGGGGCTATAATAAGATGGTCACTAGATTCTAGCCATTTTTCGATAGCATAAGTGCTAAATGGGAAGTTATCCTTTGTGTTTATGTCACCTTTGATGTCCATACATGCTATTGGTTTGCAAGAGGGTGGTAGTGCATACAGATTTCTACTAGTAATAACGATGGATTTAGTCACTGCTTAACGGTCCTTTACTGGTTTTCCCCAACTATACCATGAAAAGTCTTTCATATAAAAGCTC
>JAJOJL010000112.1 GCA_021208645.1 Bacillus sp. (in: firmicutes)
CCTAATATTCTGGATCACGAATTAATTTTCCTTTATTTGTAACTATCTTTTTAAGGATTAAACAAATTGAAAATTTTTCCAGATTGCTTTTGTTTTAAAAATGAAAAAGTAACAATGTCTGATAAAGAATAGACATGTTACCAGTTTTTTGGAATTGTTATGGATTTATGATTTTTTGAGCTTGATACTTTTTAGGGTACTTCCTGGGTCGCCCTGGTTTCCCTTTTTTCCTTCGTCCTTTCGAAGTTCGTTTTGGCTTGGGATCTAATGCATCTAAGAATGTTTGCCATGATTTGAACCAGTGAAGACGTAACTTCTTTAACACTTGCCATAATGTTTTGGAGGTACCTGTCAGAATCTGGACCCATGCGCATAACGCATAGGCAATCATAATGATATAGATTTGATTCCATACTGCATCTGGTTTCGTATTAAACCACTTTACCACCTTTAAGTGTTGTTTGATCCATTTGAAAAAAGATTCAATTTCCCAACGGAGGCGATAAATCTCAGCTATATCACTTGCTTTTAAATCCCACCGATTGGATACTACACGGTACTTTCGCTTTTGGTCATCTTGATATTCAACCAATCGCAGGTGAAAAACTTTGTCCGTTTTTGGTACTCGGACTTCAACTTTAGCATCTCTTACTATAAGAGTATTCTCTTCAACCGGTTGCTCATGAATGATCGTTAATTTAGAATTGGCTTTTACTCGAGCAACAAATGGGATGTCATTCAAATCCCAATCGTAGTAGAGATTATAGTTAATGTATCCGCGGTCAAAGACATACGTGGCTAAATTTTTAAGTACCAAAAATTCAGTAGCCTCCTGATCTGAAACAGCAGCAGTAGAGGTTACGATCTTATCAGCTAACCTAATGGTTTCATCTAGGATGGCTAAGCGAGTGTGAACCTTCACTCCATTCTTATCTTTGGAACAATACGCCCACTTTGATCGTGCAGGTAAACTGATTTCGGATGAATCAATGATATTCAAAATACCTATGTTAGGCAGTCCCTGCTTGTTGGCGTATTTAGCACCGATTTTCTCGATTAAATCTTGGTACAATTTCTTTAGGTAATCTGTTGGAAAATTTTCTAATTTGCGATAGATCGTGGATGCGTGAATGGAGTCTAGTTCAATAAACTGTTGAAGATCTTCATCAGCTTGAAGCTCTTCAGCCACACTCTCTAATGACTCTTTCTTTTCTAGCTGTGCTTTTATCAAAAGCGTAACAGCTTGTCCTGTTAGCAATTTTTTAGATCCATGATCATGGAAAGGACAACGATATTGCACTACATCTAAAACATCTAAACACTTCTTTATTACACTATTATCTGATATAATGTTACCCATGGTTTTCTCCTTTTGTATTGATTTGGGTAACATGCCTATATCTTTACAATAGGAGATTTTTTTTTTGCCTGTACAGCGATACATATCATAAATTCCTTATTTTGGAAGTTGTTTGCAAGACTAGTGTCTATTAATGCTATTTTCAAAGCTAATTGTCAATTAAGGGAATTTTCTCCGCTTATCTATCAGACCGGGAGCGGGTTTAAGGATTTAAAGAGAGCATTTGACATGCAAAATTATCGCCGATGCATAAAACCCTTGTCAGTTGTTGAAAAAACGTCTTGAAACGACGCCATTTAAAAAGCAAAGATGGCCCCAATACGCTTTATCAACCAACATAAAAAGGAGGTGCGAATTAGTATGGTAATTGCATCTCCAATAGCATTTGTGTTTTTATCTTCTTCTCCCTCTCAACCGAACGGGCTAATAATAAGAGAAGTGGGATGTTAATGTAATCCAACGCACCACCGAATTTTTTCAAGAAGAAGCTTGCTTATGTTTTCACTTAGGAGTCCTTCTAAGGTATGGGCTGGGGTAAAACAACAGACGCGGCCATTACCGTGCTGATGCTGCCAGCCTGCAATGGATTCCCCCTCAGACGATGTGGAGGTTAGGAAAACATCTGTGTCACCGGTTTGACATTGAACAAAATACTGCTCGTCCTCAATGGTGAAGCTTTCACCTTGAAAGTGATAGGTTACCTGCTGGAGGCCAGGTGGATGATACAGGAAGTGGCCTCGGAGCATGGCTATATATTCTCCATCTGGTTCATATTCCGCTAAACCGCTATGCCAAGCGAGAATGCTTCCACCAGCTTTTACATAGTTACTTAATGCTTCCTCAATTTCGGGAGTCATCCACGTATAGATGACATCATCTTGAGGATTAAGGCGATTTTCCTTGCTGATTATAACCAGGTCAGGATTTTCCTTTAGCTGTGGGATGAGTTCATCGTAATTTATATAGTTTAATTTCAACTCAGAGTTAACGGGTGCTAGGGCATTTTCCAGTCCTTCTTTTAAGGGTTGTGCCTTATGCCAGTAGTCCCCAAGTAACACGGTGACATGCTTCATGATTACACCCCTCATTTCCGAAAAAAATTTTAGCTGCAGACGATACAGTTTTTGCCCGATTGCTTTGCTTCATATAAAAGGCGGTCAGCCTTTTCCACAAGCCTATTGGGCGTCTCTTGCTGATTTTTACAAAAACCAAAGCTCATGGTTAAAGAGAAGGTTTTCTTTTTGGCTATAAACGTTTCTTTTTGAACTTTCAGCTTTATTTTTTGCACAAGGGCCTGAACGATGGCTGGGTCTTCCGTATATAAAATGATGGCAAATTCTTCACCGCCATAGCGATAGACATCACCTAGGGTTCCTGGAACAGAGTTCTTTAAGGTAGTACCTAGTTTACGTAGCACCTCATCCCCCTTAACATGGCCGTAGCTGTCATTGATCTGCTTGAAGCCATCAATGTCAGCTAATACTAAATAAAAGGTTTTATTTTCTTCATGGGCTTGTCTTAAATGTTCTTGAAACGAGCGGTGGTTATATAAACTCGTTAAGTAATCTTTTTTTGCCAGATCTTCCATCTCGTTTCTTTCTGAATAATGTTTTCTCTCCCTGGCAACGATTAAACCGCCAATAAACCCAACAAGGAACAAGAAGACAAGGTTAGCGATAAAAAGCATTTGCAGTTCGGGACCAAGGGGAGCCTGGAAATAATACATGACAGTGTAACTGGTCATAAATAATAACGCTGCGATCATACCTCCGTTAAATTTCCAATATACAGCTACGTGGAGAATGATCAAGTAAGCGATGGGAAATAACGGGCTGCTGATCCCTCCAGTTAAGGAGATTAGGAATATAAACGCTAAGAAGTCAAAGGCAGGGGCACCTTTTGTCATGATTGTATAGCTTCTAGAGTCCTTTGGTGTTTTGTGTAAAAAATATTCTGAAATGGCCATATATATTATGCCGAAAGCCACTAGGCCCATAAACAAATAAAGATGCGTTTCATTTGGATTTGCTCGAAATTGAATGGTAAAAACGACAATTGAAATGACAACGAAGAACCAGCGCAACGATGCAAATAAAATTTCAAGTACATGATCGTTATGATACGCTTGTTTAACAAATGATAATAATTTCATAGTACGTCACTTCCTGTCATTTTTGGACAAAACTCTTAAGTCTATTATATGATGAATGATTCAAATAATCTATCAAGTAAGTTTTACAAAAATCGAGTTTTTTCACTAAATAGAACAATAGTTTTGTGGTCTGGTTTGATGGGAGATGGTTAAGAGTGGAGGAATATGGTAAAAACCCGCTAGGAGAAGTATTCTCCTAGCAGGCGAGGGTGTGTATGATCGGTGGAATGTTGGCGATTTTTAGTAAAATAATTCTAGGATGCACTGATTTTTTAAACGGGAGCTTTCGCTTCGCTTGTTGCAATTGGTGCGGGTGTATCTTCTTCTCCCTTTTCCTTGCTCTTATTAAATAGCTGCTTAAACTTAGAAGACACGCCTAACAGTTTTTGCTGTAAATCCATGCTCGGTTCCATATCTTTAATGTTTATCTGGTAGGCACGGATCATTGCAATGGTTGCCACTGGGTCTACTAGCGCACGCTTCACAACAGACGTGAAAATATAGGCACCTACAACGGCGATAAAGCCGAGGAAGGATGCTCCCTCTGCGCTAGATGCAATGAGGTTGGCAAGGGCCATTAACGGGAAGACAGTAATTAAGAAAACCCCGATGTTTAGGATATAAACAAAGGCTACGATCCCCGCTGCGGTCATACCGATCTTCTTCCAGCTTTGGGCGTAAAGAACGACGCCATCACAGGCTGATTTCCAAACCGATTCGTCCTTTCCTTCTGTTTTTCTTAAGAAAATATAGCTTAAAATGGACTCATCTACATAACGAAGGCTGACCTCCATTACCTTACTAATGATACCGATAATTCGCTGGGCACCAGGTACGAAGCTAAAGAAGTTACCGATGCGCATATCCAGCGTTGGATTTGTTTGACGGCGCCGTAAATGATTTTATCAACGACAAAGGCACGTTTGCGGAGCCAAAGTTTTCCTTCACCATATCCTTACCGTAAGCTAACTGGCCTTTCCCTTCAGGTACGTTTCCATTTCGAAGCAATTCCGTTATGACGGCAATGTGGCCCACTTTCACCATGTACAGAAAGTACCTTTCGGCGAACCGGATGCCTGCCAGGACTGTGAAGAAGGTACCTGCCAAGATGATGATGAAAAATCCAGAGCCAAATTCAAACCAGCGGAAAAGTAAAATACTTATGCCTAACATAAGTCCTAAAAACAGGAATGATACCAGGAAGAAGATGGCGTACACAACCATTCTAGAGATGATAAATGGCATTGTGCGAGTGACTAATTGCATTATTGACACGTTTTCATTTCCCCCTTTAATGCTTGATTTTCCTTTCGAAATATTATGGTACCATTTATCTGATTATTCCGATATTATACGAAAGTATAATCTTTTGGGGGATGGATGGGCAGGGGGTTGGAGGAGTTTGTTTTAGATTAGTAGGGTGGAGTTTAGGTTGGTTTGGTGTAGAGGGGCTATTTAGGAGGTGAAATGGGTGTTGTTTATGGTTTAGTGTTGTATGTTTCTCTTTAAGACGTGAAATTAGGTTTTGTTTGTCATTTGACGTTCTATGTTTCTGTTTACAACGTGAAATTCTTTTTTGAAATTGATTTGGCGTTGCTTATTAATCTTCGTATTGTTTAATTTGACCGCTTTGGTGTTTCCGCCCTTCGGTTCGGGCAAATTACCGATCCCAGCCAAAGCCCAAACTCCAAATAATCAGCAAGAAGGTGACTACCAGGGGTAACAACCACCCTTTTTAGTCACCTTCTATCTTGCTTCTCCGATTCGCCCTTAACAAAAATGAGGTATCTGTATGTCCTTACAAAAAATCAGGTAATTTTCATTCCTTACTAAAACCCCAACACTCTTAATCTCAATAGTTAAAACTCTCGTCCTTCACCCGATCTTCTTTCAAAACAAGCTCATCATCGGTGTAGATGCATCCGCTTAATTGACCAGGGCGCCGCTCGAACAGCGTGTGATCACAGGTTTTACATTCGGCTGTGGCAAAAGGACACCTGGGCTCAAACCTGCAGCCTGGCGGTAAATTAATTTGGTCTGCTACCTCTTCATCTACATCAATCCGCTTACGTTCAAAATCTGGATCCGGGACGGGAACTGCTGACAGCAATGCCTTCGTGTATGGATGCTGTGGATGATGGATAACTTCCTCGACAGGCCCAATCTCCACAATTTTTCCAAGGTACATGACCGCGATCCGGTCGCATAAATACTTAATGGTAGATAAGTCATGACTAACATAGAGCATGCTTAGTCCCATTTCCTTCCGCAACCGGCGCAACAAATTCAGAATTCCAGCGCGAATGGACACGTCAAGCATGGATACGGGCTCATCGGCAACGAGAAACTTTGGTTCCAAGACAATTCCGCGAGCAATAGAAACCCGTTGCCTTTGACCACCACTCAGCTCATGGGGGAATCGATTACGATATTCCTCAGCTGGCTTTAACTCGGCCGTCTCCAACGCTTGGATAACCTTCTCCTCAATTTTCTCCTTATCTTTTAACCCTGCAATTCTCAACGGTTCTGCAATAGTCTCAAAAATAGTGAACCTAGGATTCAATGTTTCATAAGGGTCTTGGAAGATCATTTGCACGTCGCGACGGAATTGCTTCTCTTCCCTTTTCGTAATATTGACATAGTCCTTGCCGTCAAACTTAATGGCACCGTCCGTTAAATCTTGCAACCTAACTAGTATTTCTCCGGTTGTTGTTTTTCCGGAGCCACTTTCTCCTGCAAGACCGACAATTTCTCCTTTGCCAATATTAAAGGAAATATCATCGATGGCTTTGACTGTCTGCTTTTCCTTTTTAAAAATATCGCGGAGGCCGCCACCAACGGGAAAATGCTTTTTCAAATTTTTTATCTCGATTAATGGGGTAATTTCCTTCGTTTCCTCACTCATGACGATCCCTCCGATACAGCACTGACTAAGCGTTCTGCTACAGACTCCCATGTTTCTCGTTTCTTTGCGTCCACTCTGAATCGCTCCACTTCCTCCGTATAGTGACAGGCAACAAAGTGCTCTTCACTTACTTCCACCAACGCCGGATCCTCTTCTCGACACTTATCCGTGGCGAATGGGCAACGCTCGGCAAAACGGCAGCCCTTTGGGGGATTCAACAAGTCAGGAGGTGATCCCGGGATGGATATGAGCTCTTCCCCTATATCCATAATACTTGGGAAGGCATTTTGCAGCCCTAAGGAGTACGGATGATACGGCTCCTTGAAAAAATTCCTCGTACTAGACTTCTCCATCATTTTTCCACCGTACATGACGATGATTGTGTTGCATGTTTCCGATACGACGGAGATATCGTGGGTGATGAAAACCATGGAACTATTTATTTCCTTTTGGATTTGAATGATTTGGTTCAATATTCTATCCTGAACAACTACGTCCAATGCAGTCGTAGGTTCGTCAGCAATAACTAGGGACGGATTCAATGATAGTGCCATGGCAATGATTGCCCTTTGCTTCATCCCGCCACTCATTTGGTGAGGATAGTCTCGTAATCTTTTTTTCTCTAATCCTACTAATTCAAACAATTCTCCTGCTCGACTCATGGCGTCTGAGTCACTCATGGTCGTGTGAGCTTGAATGGCTTCCACAATTTGATCTCCCACTCGGTATACAGGATCCAAAGCGTTCATGGCACTTTGGGCAATCATGGAAATTTCTTTCCATCGTAGCTTTCGGATTTCTTCATTTGATTTTTTTACTAAATCTTCCCCTTTAAAAATCAATTCCCCTTTTGGAATCACGCCATTGCTTGGGAGTAGACGCATTAACGACTTCGCCAACGTTGTTTTTCCACAACCGCTCTCCCCAACAAGACCTAACCGTTCTCCCTCTTCTAGCGTAAAGGAGATATCGCTGACGGCTTTAAGGGGGCCTTTTTCTGTAACATAATCAATGTCTAAGTCTTTTACTTCTAATAAAGCCATCTTTTATCTCCTCCTTAATCTCGGGTTAACGACTTCCTCTAGGGCTCTAGCTACAAAGAAAATGGATACGAGTAGCAAGACGATGGCAATTCCAGGTGGCATTGCCCACCACCATGCATCCCTTGAATGACCGTTGATGAAGTTATAGTGAATGATTTGACCCCAACTTGTTGCATTTGGGTCTCCGAAGCCTAAAAAGGCAACACTTGCTTCTGCTGTAATTGCCCAGTTAACCATGAAGGCCATTTCCAACAATGCCAATGGAATAACATTTGGCAAAATGTATTTAACCATGATTCGGCCGTGACTTGCGCCAGCCACTTTTGCTGCCTTTACGAATGGACGTTTTGCTACAGTTAGAACTTGCGAGCGTACAATCCTCGCCACCGTACGCCACGTGAGTAACGATACGGCTAAGATGACGTTCCAGAGACTGGGCTCCATTAACGCTACGAGGACGATGACGAAAGGTATAAATGGTATGGCGTAAAATATATCAACGATCCGCATAAGCAAATTATCGATCCAGCCGCCGAAGTAGCCGGCGATGATTCCTACTGCGGTCCCCACAAAAGTTACAAAAAAGGCAGCCAACCCACCGACAATGAGGGCTGTTTGTGTACCCATGACCACTTGGCTAAAGATGTCTCGACCAACGTTCGTTGTACCAAATAAATGCTCGCTTGACGGCGGTTGCAGGCGTTTAATTTCCCCTTGTTCCGTTCGATGCATTTCATCCACATCATATGGAGCAATTTGATTTGCAAAAACCCCGACCAATATAAAGGCAACTAAAATAATCATCCCTGTCATTGCTAATTTATCTCTGACCAAATTATCCAAAAATAATCGGAAGGTTCCCTTATGATTCTTTTTCGGTCGTTTAGCCAGGGGTGTTTCCACTACTGGTTCCTTTGCTGGTTGACTCATTTTCAGGAGCCTCCTCTCTAATTATAAGTAATCCTTGGATCTAGGTAAGAGTAAACAATGTCTGCCACAAGGTTCATGAACATTATCATGGCTGCGAGAATAATGAATGACGCTTGCGCTAACGGATAGTCATGGCGCTGGGCTGCCAGTACCATTTCTCGACCTAATCCCGGCCAGCTGAATACATATTCTATTAATACTTGACCGCCAATGGCTGAACCGATAAATAATGCCCCTGCCGTTACTACTGGGAGCAAAGCATTTCTAGCCGCATGCTTGTATAAAATGACCCGTTCCTTTAATCCCTTTGCCCTGGAAAACTCGATAAAATCTTCTCCCATCACTTCTAGCATTGTGTTACGCATGATGAGAAGTGGGGTTGCTAGGAAAAAGACGCCTGCCACTATCGTTGGTAAAATTAAGTGGCGCAAGAAATCCAAGGAGAAGAATACTTGGAACGCGTTATCTGCCTCATAACCTGCTGAACGCATCCCTGAATGGGGAAACCAGCCTAATATGACGGAAAATAAGTAAATAGCCATTATCCCTACCCAAAAAGTAGGTGCCGATCGGAAAACGAGGGCTACTGCTACCCCTGTCGATTCCCGCTTCGTTCCTCGGTTCCATGCCATCCAGGCACCACCGTAAACACCAACTCCATAAGCAATGATCATTGCGGAAAACATGAGTATTAACGTTGCCGGCAGTTTTTCTAGCAAAATGCCGATGGCCGATTGTTTATAATAAAAGGAATTGCCGAAATCAAATTGTACAAGTGCACCCATAAAGTGGGTGTACTGCACCCATAGATTTTGATCCAACCCATAGCGTTCAATGATGGCTTCCCTTGCTTCCTGCGGTATGGAAGGGTCTACCATGGCTGCTGTTGGGTCACCAGGCATCAGGCGGAACATGAAAAAGATTACTGTTGAAATAATGATTAGGGTGAAGAACATTTGCAATGTCCGTCTTAAAATATACGAGCCCACCTAACTCACCGTCCTCTCTTTGAAGTACATCACTTCGTTTGTATAATAAGGCATCTTTGTTGAAAAAAAGATACACGTGCTTTCAATGTTTGGTAGAAACTTTAAATGTGTATTGATTTCAGCTACAGGCACTCCCTTTCCGCGGGAGGTTGTGGAGCCTCCTCGGCTTCGCCTGAGGTGTCTCCCCTTAACCTCTTTTCCCGCAGGACTCTGAGATGCTCCCTCGAGTCTGCCCACGCACGAAGAAAATGTGAAGCATTTTCGAGGAGTGTCGTGCCTTACGCTGAAATCAACTTTATTAACCATAGTTTCTGTACAAACAGGTCCCGGTTTGGAGCTCTTTGAACAGACTCGAAGTAATGAGCGTAGCCATTAGCAAGGCACATGAAATCTGATCCATTCCTTCTTTTAACTATAGGAGAAGTTTTTTTTTATGGGCTAAAATCCGTTAATAATCAATGAAAGCGCATACACATTGTGAAGTGTTTCACTAATTTGACACAAATATATGAGTGAAGATTATTGCGAACTAAACCTAAATATTGTAATCTAAATATAGAGATAAGATGTGAAGAACTTCACAAGAGTCACTTTACAGTAGCTCTTTTTAAAAAGATAAATATGTGAATACATTCACATAAACGGGAGTGAAAAAAGGAGGAATTTAACATGAATAAACCAAAAATTGTTATTTTAGGTGCAGGTTATGCGGGGATGATTACCTCAAAGAAATTAGGAAAACTTTTAAGATCTGGTGAAGCGGATGTTACTCTAATTAATAAGCATGACTATCATTATTTAACTGCTGAGCTTCATAAAACTGCCTTAAACACAGAACCTGATGGAAAAGTCATATTCCCAGTTCGACAATATATTGACGAGCAGAAAATTGCATTTAGAAAAGGGACTGTTTCATCTATAGATTTTAAAGGAAATCGTATTTTATTAGAAGGTGGAGACATGTTGATTATGACTATTTTAGTAGTTGCTTTAGGTTTCCACGTTTCCACATTTGGAATTCCAGGCATTAAAGAGCATGCATTTGAGGTTCGCAGTTTCAGAAGTTCAAAGGCAATTTATAATCATATTCATAAGCAATTTGCTCTCTATTTGGAGGATAAAGATCCTGCTAGGTTAACATTCACTGTTGCTGGTGCCGGATTCACTGGAGTAGAAGTAGTTGGAGAACTTGTGGAAAAGTTACCTGAGTTAGCGGAAGAGTACAGTATTCCTTTTGAAAAAATACGAATCGTGAACGTGGAAGCTTCTCCTACAGTTATGCCCGGTTGTGATGATGCAGCAGTAGATTATGCAGCTAAGCTATTTGAGAAGATGAATGTGGAAGTAATGACTTCTACGAAAATCAAAGAATGTACAGAAAGTCTTATAACCTTTGAAGACGGTGAGTTACCTTCCCATACTTTAGTTTGGACTTGTGGTGTCCGCGGTCACGACCTGTTTGACGGGACAGAAGTGGAGACTGTAAATGGTAGAGCCATAGTAGACCCATTTTTGAGAATTCCAACATTAGAGAATGTTTTCTGTATTGGTGATAATTCGTACTTCTTAATTAACGATAAAGACGGTCTACCACCAACGGCACAAGTGGCATTGCAACAGTCTCCAGTATGTGCTGAAAATATCGTTGCAACAATTAGGGGAACAGAGTTAAAGGCATTCAAATATCACCATAAGGGTTCCGTTGCATCCATTAGTGAGAATTATGGAGTTGGCCAAGTAGGAAATGTAATTCTAAAAGGTAAAGTTGCCGCTGCAATGAAGAAAGTGATTGGATTTAGATATTTATTCTATTTGGGAGGACCTGCTTTGATCCTAAAGCACATGTTTGAACGAGACACAAGTTCTACAAAGGTTCCAGTCAAGCAAAACGTAAATTCTTAGACTACGATTTTCCTAGTTTACTATTGTACTAACCATCCATGATGAAAATTTTCCAGGAGAAGGGGTGTCCCTTCTCCATTTTTTTATACTATGTTAAAGCTAATTCTATTTCAGGGAATCTTAATTCAAAGGCATTGGTCTAAACACATGTGGAATGTATTTTATCTTCATTTTGTATTCTCAGCTGAAAAGTAAGAAGCTTCCAGTGTGTGATGCCGAAAAACCTTTTTGCTGCTATGGACGTACAAATTCCAAGTCGATTAATTTGATAAGGGGATAATTTGCTATTTTTCCTAAGTAGAGGGTCGAAAGGATCTTTTCCATCTATTACGTTTGAAATAATACTGGCACTCATTCCTTCCTCATCAGCGATAGATGTATTCAATTGTCCTTTCAAACTATCTATGGCATCTATAGCATCAAAGTAGGTAAATACACTTTTTGCAAGTGCCTTTGCTGCATCTTGCTGAAACTCTTCTGATTGAATAAGGGCTTCTTCTTCTGGGTTAGTAAGAAATCCAATTTCCACTAATATTGCAGGCATTTCGGCATTTCGCAGTACAAAAAAAACTTTGATCATTCCGTAACTCTCTGTCCCTTAATCCCAAAGCCTCTAACAGGTTGTTATGGGTAATTTCACCTAAACGTTTATTGTTTTCCAAGTACTTTAATTGGTTCGGGTGAGGAGGAAATCGGGGATTATTGTTGTTGACTCCGTCGTAATAAAACGTTTCTGTTCCTCGAGTATTTTCGCTTGCTACATCTTGATTATGGTGGATAGAAATAAATATACTAGTGGCTGTCTTCCCCTTTACAAAACCATTGGCTATCACCATTCGGTTTTCCATATCGTTTAGGAGGGCGTCATTATGCCAGATGGGAATGGATAGATCATCAATGAAGTCAGTATCTTCGCTTCGGGTCATATGCACTGTTATGTCACTATGGGCTTCTACCATTTCCTTTAATTTCAAAGCAACGAGGAGGTTGGCATCCTTTTCACAAAAACCCGTTTCTTTACCGGAATAACCACAAGTGCCGCTAAATATCCCCCCGTGGCCTGGATCGATTACAAGTATTTCTTCTGCTGAAGTTTTACTTGGGAGTGTAAGGGCAATCACAGCTGCAAATAAAATAGACCTAATAAGTTTAACAAAGTTGTACATAGTTTGGGCCTCCCATAAATTTGATGATTATTCTATTATACTAGGAAAGTAGCAACAAATGTTAATTGTGTTGTGAGTATGATTGGTTTCGACAGAAGCCCCATTCTTTTTCTGTAATCCTAAAGATCCCAGTTAATCCAAAGGTAAAAAAGACTTTTGTCGACATATTTCTACAAAAAACACTAAAATTATATAATCATTGTTTTTCATTTGTGGAAAATACAGGTATAATTAAAATTGAAATTATTCATTCGCTATTGAGAGGAGTATTCATCTGTGACTTATCCAAACCCGAAAGAAACGATTGAATTAATTAAAAATCTAGTTTCCATTCCAAGTCCTTCCGGAAATACAAATGAAGTAATTACATTTGTGGAAACATATTTAACAAATTTGAATGTGGAGTGTAAGCGTAATCGAAAGGGCGGACTTATAGCCACACTTCCTGGTAAAGATACGAGCAACCACCGGATGCTCACGGCACATGTAGATACACTAGGTGCAATCGTAAAAGAAATTAAACCAAGCGGCCGGCTGAAGCTGGACTTGATCGGTGGATTTCGCTTCAATTCCATTGAAGGGGAATATTGTCAAATTGAAACAGCAGCAGGTAAGAGTTTTTCAGGAACAATCTTAATGCACCAGACGTCTGTCCATGTATATAAAGATGCAGGGAAGGCAGAACGTAACCAGGCCAATATGGAAGTAAGAATTGACGAGAAAGTACATACGGCTGAGGAGGTTCGTGCCCTTGGTATTGAAGTAGGGGACTTCGTATCGTTTGATCCCCGCGTTCAAATATTGCCTAGCGGCTATATTAAATCCCGTCATTTAGACGATAAAGCTAGTGTGGGAATTCTCCTCCAGCTAATTAAACATATTGTTGAAGAAAAGCTGGTCCTTCCTTACACGACTCACTTCCTTATTTCCAACAACGAGGAAATTGGCTATGGCGGTAACTCTAATATTACACCGGAGACAGTGGAGTATTTAGCTGTCGACATGGGAGCGATGGGAGACGGTCAAGCGACAGACGAATACACGGTTTCCATTTGTGTGAAGGATGCGAGTGGCCCATATCATTACGAATTGAGGAAGAAATTGACGGAATTAGCCAAGAAAAAAAACATTGGTTACCAGCTGGACATTTACCCTTACTATGGATCTGATGCTTCGGCAGCTATCCGTTCAGGTAATGATATTGTTCATGGTTTGATTGGACCAGGAATTGATTCTTCCCATGCCTTTGAAAGAACCCATATTAGTTCCATCGATGAAACGACAAAGCTTCTTTATCATTATGTTCAATCGGAGATGGTCTTGGTTTAATATAATCATATCTTTACAAGCCTGCTATGGGGGATTTCTCATAGTGGGTTTTTCTTTTAATGAAACGGTGAGTTTACAATGTCCACACTAGTCATAACCGCGCCTTGCACAAAATGGTTATTTAGAGCAGGTTGAGATTCCAACCTTACCCCTTTCCCTTTGTGAATTATCATAGAATCTACAAATGTAAGCAATAAATTATTAGTATTACTATGCTTATCCAATGGAATCGGAAGAACTAAACATCTATCTCAAAAAAATGTTTGGAATCAATCATGAGGTCGGCAGCCTGAAAAATTGATCTTCTTTCTCTTCTTTTGATTAGAATCTATTGTACTTTCAGAATTCTAATATGATTCAAAATAGATTGATTTAACTTCTCTATCATGTTTATAATTAAAGAAAGCGCTACCAAATTAAAGGTGACTCATGTTCCATTGAGACACCTCTTTCTTTAATAATTGAGGAGGAATTTCTTTGACTACTATCGCAGAACAATTACAAGAAACAATGACAACTAGAGGAATTACGAGAAGTGAATTGGCCGAGATGACAGGGATTTCTGAAGAAACGTTATTAACCATTGAGACGAATGCTTCAGAGGCAACTGTTTCACAATTAGAAAAACTTTCCTCATCATTAAACATATCCTTTTATATTGGTGATTGCTCTATTTAACATGAAAAGTTCAACAAAGGCCAGCTCTTTTTAAGAGACTGGCTTTTTTCGAAGATTTGTTAATGTAGATGTTGATTATCGCTACAGGATGCTCGCTTTCCGCGGGCAACGCTTCAGCCTCCTCGTTCCTGCGGGGTCTTCAGCTGTTGCTTTTCCCGCAGGAGTCTCGCACCTTCCGCTTAAATCAACTCTATTAAAAAATAAACCCTAACCTTTCGAAGTGACTTATAAAAGAAATGGTAAAATAGCATTGATTTATGGTTGAAAAAGGTTCATAATTAGTATTAACATATGTTCAAATTAAAATAAACATATTCTCAAAAAACAAATAACTCATAATTTACATACTATTATTCATCAATACGTCCTACATTGGGAGGTATCCCTATGGATTCCAAAAAACAAAAGCTGACTAGAATCGTCAAGGCAGCGAAAATGTATTACCAATTAGATTACAGCCAGCAGGATATTGCCAGAGAGCTTGGTATATCCCGCCCATCCGTTTCCCGGCTTCTCCAAGAAGCGAAGGAACAAGGAATTGTCCATATCCAAATTATTGATCCAACGGAAGGGGAACAGAAGCTGGCTGATATTTTAAAAGAAAAATATGGTCTAAAGGATTGCATCATTGTCAATGTCCCTTTGTTTGAAGACGGAATCATTAAAGAGTACCTCGGTAAAAAGGCGGCAGCTTATATTCGAGAGACAGTTGAGCCAGGAGATGTGATTGGCACCACTTGGGGGACGACCCTTTATGAAATGTCGAGACATCTGCAGCCGAAAAACGTGTCCAATGTGGAAGTGGTACAGCTTAATGGGGGCGTCAGTCATTCAGAGACAAGTACCTTCGCTTCTGACATTTTAACGCAACTAGGGAAGGCGTTCGATACTGTGCCTCACTTTTTGCCATTGCCTGCGGTAGTGGATCATCTTGTTGTAAAGCAAGCCATTGTAGCGGACAGGCATATTCGCAAAGTCCTTGAGCTTGGGAAAAAAGCAAATATGGCCGTTTTGACGGTGGGGGACTTTAATGAAGACGCCACCCTGGTAAAGGCAGATTATTTTACGAAAGAAGACCTGGCTATTTTACAGAAAAGAAACGCCGCTGGTGACATCTGTTCCCGTTTTTTTGATGGGCAAGGACAACTCTGCAGCCAGGAAATTAATGCTAGGACGATCGGAATTGAACTTGAGGAACTGATAAAGAAGGAAAAAGCAATCTTAATTGCTGGAGGATTGAAGAAAGTTGCAGGCATCATCGGTGCCCTTCGTGGAGGCTACTCCAACATCCTCATTACGGATCAATTTACAGCAGAGGCAATGTTAGAAATAGATGGAGTATAGGAGGTGTGAAGGATGGAGGAAACAAGGCTAAGAAAACTGATTGAAGAAATGGTGCGTACCACATTGTCTGAGAAAGCGGCTAGAAACAACGCCACGTTGTTACAGGATGAAGTACCAATCGCTGTTTCCAACCGGCACGTCCACTTGTCACCTGCTGCGTTAGAACGCCTTTTCGGCCGGGGCTACAAGCTAACCAAACTGAAGGATTTATCTCAGCCTGGACAGTTCGCTGCCAAGGAGACTGTAACGCTCTTTGGTCCAAAGGGCAAGCTGGCAAATGTGCGCATCCTCGGTCCTGCCAGAGGAGAGACACAGGTGGAAATCTCCTTAAGTGATGGCTTTACCCTCGGTGTCCATCCCCCTGTTCGTTTTTCAGGGGACATTACTGGCACACCAGGAATAAAGATTCAAGGTCCAAGGGGGCAGTTGACAATTAAGGAAGGGCTCATTTGTGCAGCAAGACATATACATATGCACCCTGACGATGCGGAAGCCTTCGGTGTTGAGGACGGAGAGCTGGTAAAAATAAAAGTGGATGGCCCACGGAGTGTGATTTTTGCCGAAACATTAATTCGCGTTTCCCCTAAATACCGGTTGGAAATGCACGTGGATTTCGATGAAGCCAATGCGGCCCATTTGCAAAAGGGACAGACAGGCAAGCTCATGAGACAGGAGTTGAAATAATGAGAGAAAAAGTAAAATCATTAGTTCAACAAGCATTGAGAGAAATACTAGATTCACAGAAAACAAGCAAGGAAAAGGAAAAACTCCTCGTTTTGCTAGTCTATCATTCTAGTAAACGAGAGGAATTATGGGAACATATCCGAAAGCTAGCGATGAGCCACTCCATATCCCTTCTATACGGGGAAAAGTGGAGGGAGATTCCAGAGGATATTAAAGAGTTAGTGGAGGCCGTTGACGTAGCCACTATCGACGAAGAAACGGCAAGGGTAGCGATGAACGCTGTGAATGCCCTCTACGTCCCTGTTGTGAGCCATGGCCTGCTAACAAAGCTAGCCTTAACCATTGATGACGATTTTCCATCATGGCTAGCCATTCAAATGCAGCTGGAAGGAAAGGAAGTCATTTTCGCTTCCGACAATATCTCTTACAGAAGCTATCAACGTTTTTCTATTAAACCTAGTGTAGAAAAAAGAATTGCTTCTTACGTAAGGCAGGTGCAAAAAGATGGTGTCCATGTTTTACCAATGGCAAAGGCTGAACGAAAGCTTGCTAGTCTCGTAGCAAAGTTTCATGGAAAACGTCCCCTTGTTTTAGCAAGGCATGTGGAGGAACTTTCTCGAAGTGGAGAAAGGGAGCTTGTTTTACCAAAGAGGAGTTTGATTACTCCCATGGGAAGAGATGCAGCAAGGGAACTTGGCATTACCATCAAACATGTGGAGGAAAAGGGGGATAAGCCATGATTATTGCAAAGGTAGTTGGAAGTGTCGTCTCCACGCAAAAAGCGGAACAACTGCTAGGGAAGAAACTGCTCGTTGTCCAACCGTTGGATATGGAGTCGATTGAGCCAGACGGCAAACCCCTTGTCAGCATTGATACGGTGGGATCTGGGGTAGGAGAGATCGTCATGGTCGTAGCAGGAAGTTCGGCGCGCCAAACGGAAATAACGAAAAATACGCCTGTCGATTCTGCCATTGTTGGCGTTATCGACCAAATTGAAATAGAAGGAAAACTGACGTTTAATCAAAATAAAGGAGGGTGATATGAATGCAATTAACGGAGCAAGAGATTAAGGCCCTTGTGGAAAAGGTGGTAGCTGACGTACAAAAGGCTGGCGCATCAGGCGCTTTAACTGCCGGAGCTTCTCCAACTTCAGACAGCCATCATTCCATTGGGAAGACCATATCCTTAGGGGACGGCGTTTTTGCCACAGTGGATGAAGCAGTTGCGGCAGCACAGGTGGCAGAAGCCAAGATGGCAGAAACTACCCTATTAACACGGAAAAACATGATCAAGCTCATGAGAGAGACGAGTCTGATGCACGCCGAGGAGCTGGCGAAGCTTGCCGTCGATGAAACTGGCCTAGGGCGAGTGGAGGATAAGGTAGGCAAAAATGTTTTGGCAGCGGAGAAAACCCCTGGTGTAGAGGATTTAGTCAGCACCACTTACACTGGTGATGACGGCTTGACCCTAGTGGAAGCTGCCCCAATTGGTATTATTGGCTCCATCACACCAGTAACAAACCCTGGTGCAACGATCATTAATAACAGTATTTCCATGGTGGCTGCCGGCAATGTGGTCGTCTACAACCCACATCCAAGTGCCAAGGTCGTTTCCTTATATGCCATGCAGCTTTTAAACAAGGCGATTGTGGCAGCGGGAGGTCCGGCAAATGTGCTGACGGCTGTGGCGGAACCGAGCCTGGAAACGAGTAATCAAGTGATGACGCACCCGTCCATCCGTGCCTTAGTGGTGACCGGTGGCGGAGCCGTCGTAAAGGCAGCCATGGGCGTGGGGAAAAAAGTCATTGCCGCAGGTCCAGGGAACCCTCCTTGTGTCGTAGATGAAACGGCAGACATAGCCAAAGCTGGCAAGGACATTGTGTTTGGAGCAAGCTTTGACAATAACGTCTTATGTACCGCAGAAAAAGAAATTTTTGTGGTGGATAAAGTGGCCAATGGGTTGAAGGCAGCCATGGCGAAAAACAATGCCATGGAGCTAAAGGGGTTCCAGCTAGAGAAAGTGTTGAAGGTTGTATTAACGGAGAAAAATGGCCGGTTCTACCCAAACCGTGAGTTCATTGGAAAAGATGCTTCTATCATTTAGAAGCAGCAGGTATTAAGGCAGGCCCCTTCCGTACGTTTATTGTTTGCTGAGACGAAGGCAGATCATCCGTTAGTTTCAACAGAGATGCTCATGCCAATCGTTCCGGTCGTGAGAGTTCCCGATGTGGATACGGCCATTGATTTTGCCATAAAAGCAGAAAAGGGTAACCGCCATACGGCGACAATGCATTCACAAAACGTAACGAATTTGACGAAAATGGCTCAGCGGATTCAAGCGACCATCTTTGTGAAAAACGGTCCATCCTTATCTGGCCTAGGGTTTAACAGTGAAGGGTTTACCACATTAACCATTGCTGGACCAACTGGCGAAGGACTTACCTCAGCAAGAACATTTACCCGCCAGCGGCGCTGTGTGTTAGTGGATGGCTTGCGAATCATTTAATGAAGGGGTGAACTTCAATGAGTGAAAAACCAGAGAAGCAGCAAGGGGCAAAGGAAGAGCTTGACAGTAAGCTTGAAAAACCAGCGGAAAAGCAGGTCACAGAAAATGTGACTCCTGAACCGAAAAGTAACGAAGGAAAGAAAACAACAAAAAGAAAAAACGACTACTACTCGTAAAAATACAAAATCCAAATCTAATGAAAAAAAATCAGGAGGAATGAACATGGTAAAGGAAGCTTTAGGAATGATCGAGACAAAAGGTTTAGTAGGGGCAATTGAGGCAGCAGACGCAATGGTGAAGGCAGCGAATGTACATCTTGTAGGGAAAGAACTAGTTGGTGGCGGCATTGTAACAGTTATGGTCCGCGGTGATGTAGGTGCAGTGAAGGCAGCGACAGAAGCAGGGGCAGATGCAGCGCAGCGTGTTGGCGAATTAATTGGAGTTCACGTAATTCCAAGACCAAACAGCGAAGTAGAAAATATTTTACCAAAATCTGAATAGGTTTTGATTAGTTATGACTCATTCACCTAATATTAAAGCGTACATTGCATCCTTAGTCAAAGAATCGGTGGAAGAGGCTTTAAGAAATACAGGGCAGCCGATGCTCGCTTCTAGTGGGAGACGAAAGTTGGTTGTGGCCAACTGGAAAATGAACATGTCCTTGCATGAGATTACAGACTTTGTGGAAAAACTGGAAGCTCCAGCTGTCAATGGAAATTCCGTGGTCATTTGTCCGCCGTTTCCATACCTTTTTCCCTTGAAGGCTGATTTAGGAAAGTTTGGTAAGGAGCATGTCCAGCTGGGTGCCCAAAATCTTCATTGGAAAACGAGTGGGGCCCATACTGGCGAGGTATCTGCCAGCATGCTCTTGGAGTTAGGCTGCCAGTACGTACTCGTCGGTCACTCGGAACGACGGGAAGCAGGGGAAACAGACGAAGTGGTGGGCATTAAGCTAAAACAAGCTGTTTCCAGCGGTTTAACCCCGATCCTTTGTGTGGGAGAATCGCAAGGGCAGCGACAAATTGGTAAGACAGCTGAGGTTGTACAAAATCAAGTCCTTCAAGTCCTCAATGTACTGGAGGAGAGACAGCAGCTGGTTATTGCCTATGAACCGGTTTGGGCAATTGGTACAGGTCTATCGGCAACGGCAGAGCAGGCTCAGGCTGTCCATGAGTTGATTCGGCAAACACTGACTGACCGGTGGGGAGCTGCGAGTGCAGAAATAACTCCCATTTTATACGGTGGCTCTGTGAAACCGGATAATGCGGCAAGCTTTGCTGCCCAGCCTGATATAGATGGTGCCCTCGTTGGGGGAGCAAGTCTCAACGCAAGTGATTTTTCAGCAATTGTCCAAAGGTTTGAGAGGGGTTGAGGTTCGTGAAAAAAATCGCCATTGCAAGTGATCACGGTGGTTATGATTTAAAAGAATTAGTGAAAAAAGAGCTGACGAAACTCGGATATGAATACGTAGATTTCGGCTGCCATAACGGCGAATCGGTGGACTACCCTGATGTGGCATTCCTCGTGGGCGAATGTGTGGCAACCAATGACGATTACCTGGGAATTATTATTGACGGAGTGGGGATTGGTAGCGGCATGACTGCTAACAAGATTCCAGGTGTCCGCTGTGCCGTTTGCTGGGATATGACGTCAGTTATTAACAGCCGCGACCACAACAACGCCAATGTACTGAGTATTGGTGGCCAAGTCCTTGGCCCAGGCTTAGGCGTACAAATGGTGAAAAAGTGGTTGGAAACGGATTTTTCCGGAGGTAGGCACGATCGTCGCGTAACGAAGATTATGGAAATCGAAAGCAGATTTATTAAACGATAAAGGCAGGTTAAGTCCATGTATATTGCCAAAGTAGTTGGAAGTGTCGTCTGTACCCATAAGGATGAGAGTTTGAAAGGTTTAAAATTACTCGTCGTTCAGCCTTTAAAGGACGACCTTACGCCAAAGGGCAAGAAGATCATTGCCATTGATACGATTGGCCAATCAGGCATGGGTGATATTGTTTACTTGGCAAAAAGTAATGAATCTGGCTTGCCGTTGAAGCGAGACCTTGTTGCCGCCGATGCAGGCATAATGGGAATCGTGGACGAGTATTATGTGAAAGAATGACTTATTAAATGAAAAGGTTGTTGGAGATACACTAGAAGCAGATGTTGATTTTCGCTTCAGGCACTTCGCTTTCCGCGGGGAGGTAGGTGAGCCTCCTCGACGTATTCTGCGTCTGTGGGGTCTCACCCTCACCTCTCCTCCCGCAGGACTTTGAGGTGCTTCCACGGAATGGCCCACGCACGAAGAAAATGTATGCATTTTCGAGGAGTCTCGTGCCTTCCGCTTCTAGCAACATAGTATTTTTTTTCTAGCCAAAAACAAATTTTAAAATATAAAAAAGATAAATAGGAGGAATTACTTATGAGCAGCGCATTAGGAATGATCGAAACAAAAGGTTTAGTTGGGGCAGTTGAAGCAGCAGATGCCATGATGAAAGCAGCGAACGTTACATTAGTAGGTAAGGTACAAGTTGGTGGCGGTTTAGTAACAGTTTTAGTTCGTGGTGATGTTGGGGCCGTTAAAGCAGCTACAGAAGCAGGAGCAGATGCTGCTGGACGTGTTGGTGAATTCTTGTCTTCCCATGTTATTCCAAGACCACACCAAGAAGTAGAGAAAATCTTACCAACACTATAATGAAACTGGCCAAGGTAATCGGTAACGTTGTTGCGACCGTAAAAACCCCTAGCCATAAGAACCAAAAGCTAATGGTAGTGGAACCTGTTGATGAAGCTGGAAATGTAATTGGGGATTCATTCATTGCTGTCGATGGTTCTCAGGCAGGGGTTGGTGACACCGTATTAATTATTGAAGAAGGCGGGTCTGCGCGCCAAGTGATGGGTAACCCTGATGGAGCAGTAGACGCTATTATAGTAGGAATCGTTGATAAGCTAGAGTGATAGAGTTGACTCGTTCGGCTTTCGTAGCTGATTTTTTCTAGGGAAAAACATGGGTCAAGTATGGCAGATGATTTTTCAAAGAACGGCTTTCATAACCGATTTTTCAGGAAAAAAGTTGGTCAACTTTCATAAATGATTTTTCAAAGAAAACAACAGAGAGATTAACTGGAGGTGATTGCAGGTGAATATGGATCAGTTAGTGGAACAAATTACGAACCAAGTAATGCAGAAAATATCCAATGCCACAGAGGAAAAAGGCAATGCTGGGGTGTCTGGTGCTACGGCGGCAGGGTCAGCGAGCCCGTACAATTCGTCATTAGTGACAGGTGCTCAACTGGCTAGGATGATTGATCATACATTATTGAAGCCTGACAGTACGAAGGAACAAATAGTGAATTTGTGTAAGGAAGCGGTGGAATATAACTTTGCGACCGTTTGTGTTAACCCATGTTGGGTGGCTTTGGCCGCAAAGGAACTTGCAGGGTCGAACGTTGGTGTGACAACGGTTATTGGATTCCCATTAGGTTCCACGAGCACGTTTGTGAAAGCAGCGGAAACACGGGACGCCATTGCTGCTGGAGCAACGGAAATCGATATGGTAATCAATATCGGTGCTTTAAGATCCGGTGACTATGAGGTTGTGAAAAAGGACATTGAAGGTGTTGTTTTAGCAGCTAATGGTCAAGCAGTAGTGAAAGTCATTATCGAAACTGGGTACTTGACGGAAGAGGAGAAGAAGAAGGCTTGCATGTTATCTAAGATGGCAGGTGCCGATTTCGTGAAAACATCGACTGGGTTTGGACCAGGTTGCGCAACGCCTGAAGATATTAAGCTGATGCGTGAAGCTGTGGGACCAGACATGGGTGTGAAAGCTTCCGCTTGTGTGAGAGACTTAGATACTGCACGAAAAATGGTGCAGGCTGGGGCAACAAGAATCGGAGCAAGTTCTGGGAAAGAGATCGTCAAAGGGGAAACTGGAACGGGGTATTAAGGATTAGGTCGCGCTTCGATTGGTGGAGGCACTGGCAAATTGGATTATTTTGAGTGTTTGGAGACCAACTACTTTGTAGTTGGTCTTTTTGGTGGGTGTGGAGGGTGATTTTTGGGAGGTGTTCTGAGATTAGAAAGGAGTATGGAGAGCAAGCTTTGGGGAGCAGTTAGTTTGTTACCAATAATGGTGGTGAGGTCTGGAATAGGGCAAGGAAGAGGTGAATTCGTTACCAATAATGGTGGTGAGGGTCGATATAGGGAAAGCAAGAGCTGGATTCGTTACCAATAATGGTGGTGATGATTGAAATAGGGCAAGTAAGAGGTCGATTCGTTACCAATATTGGTGGTGTGGATTGATATAGGTCACGAAAGAGGTGGGTTGGTTACCAATATAGGTTTCACTAGCAAGTTTTGTCACGAATATAATTAACAATTTACCTAAACTTACGGAATCCTGCCCTTAATGAGAGCTCGAATCTAAATAAGGTAAGGAAACAACCGGAAGAACCCTCCCCCCTCCTTCACTTCCGATTTTACCAATTAGAATCAAAAAATCGTAAGAAATATTCACAAGAACCTACTATAATTTAGTAGGTATAGCTACCGTTCTACCATTAACCAAAATCAGTTCAAGATCAGAGGGGGTAAGACCTATGATTGGGATTATTTTTGCTGTCCTAAGTGCAACGAGCTTTGCAGCCAATTACATATTCGTGCAAAAGGGAATGAAACGAAGCGAGAAAGAAAACGGTGTCTTCATAAATATCCTCATAAATGTTGTCATTTTAACAATTATATATGCATTTATTCTCCTGTTCCGAACTGACCCTATACAAATAACGGCTGCAGGTGTTATTGCCTTCATGATTGCGGGAATTTGTACTTCTTTTTTAGGAAGGGCTAGCTTATTTGCAGGAATTAGAAAAATCGGATCGTCAAGGCAGCGCCATTAAAAATACAACCCAATTTTCAACCATCATAATCGCTATCATCTTTCTCGGCGAGACGATCAGCACCATTAGCTGGTTTGGTATTCTTTTTATCTTTGGTGGTTTATATTTGACGGCTTACGAGCAATGGAAGAAAAATGGCTTTTCCCTCAAAGATAATGCATGGACTGGAATATTTCTCGCTTGTTTTGCTTCGTTAGCCTTTGGGACGGGATTTGCCATTAGAAAATTTGGAATGATGGAAATCATGATCCTTTTTTTAGGAGCTCTAATTGGCGGTTATGTTGCCTTTATCGCCTATAACATTACTTTACTGGTAAAAAAACAATTAAAGGAAACGGTCACCTCTCAAATTAAAAAACTAAATGTCTATTATGTTATTGCAGGAGTCCTGACATGCATAGGAGTGTTATCTTTTTTTTATTTCAGCTTTCTATACTCAGGTTTCCTATACAGCACCAATCGTAGCCATTGAACCGGTCATAACTGTTATTTTTGCTTATTTTTTCCTAAAAGATCAAGAATCTATTCAATTGACAACGGTTATAAGTGCAATCTTAATTTTTATAGGGATTGGAGTTCTCGCCTTTTCCCAGCTATAAACATAAAGCGTAGTAAAATAGATAGGCTAACTGCCCAATAGATTCTAGGAAACATGCATGCTTGCTCTAGTTTGCAATATGCATGTTTTTTTTATGTTGAAAACTCTTTTCGAAATATTAGGAAAATTTACCTTTTTTAGAATATAATAAAATTAGATATAAGTTTGTGAAAAAATTATTAATTGGGGGTTTTCCAGTTGGCGTATCGAAAATTGAACCTTCCAGAAAGTGGTATTTATTTATATGAATCTATTCATAAGAAAGAAGACGTTGTTTCAGACCATTTTCATGAAGAGTATCAGATCCTTTATGCCCTCGACGGTGAGGGAGAAATAACGGTAGATGGGATTCCACATCCATTTACAAAAGATAATGCTGTGTTCCTTGTACCAAATTCTCCTCATTCCATTCACGCCAGTTCTAAATTAACGGTACTCGTTCTTGATTTTTCAGAAAAACGGCTTAAGTTGTATGAAAATGACGATTTATTGACTGAATTGCGGACAAGCTCAAAGCACTATGATCTGGACCCTTTCAATGCCAGTGAAGTAAGGCAACAATTGCGGAAACTATTATTCGAACAAAATAATAGTAAGGAAGAGTTTAAACAAGTGGCCTCATCTATTTTCATTTTGAAAATCTTTCTAACCTTGGCCAGAGTAGAAAAACGATCCGTTTTCTCTGATGCCAACGAAATGAGATCAGCTAGAATCCAACAGTACATTAATAACCATTATTTTGAGAACATTCGAGCGGAGACATTAGCATCGAAATTTGGTATTTCTACTAGGTACATGAATGATATTTTTAAGGAGTATTATCAAGAAACGCCAATGCAATACTTACAGCATGTGCGAATGAATAAAGCCAAAGCCCTCCTTTTAGAAACAGACAAAGAGATTATTACGATTTGTTTTGAAGTGGGGTATGAAACCGTATCAACCTTTTACCGTTCCTTTAAGAATACGGTAGGTACGTCACCTCACAAGTATCGCATGACCAACTACATAGAAACGACGGTTTAATACCTATGGGTTTAATTATCAATTAAGTTAAGTTCAGACACCTTTTTTCATATTTTATCACCTTAAGTGTAAAAAAAGTTTAAACATTCTAACAGTTCCAAATTTAAGAATTTTTTTCTAATATTCATAAGACAACACTCTAAAAAACGTGGAGAATGTGGATAAGACAAAAGAAATTCTTTTTTAAGGAGGTAAAAGAAATACAGAAGTTTGTTACCGTTTACAAAAATCTGTATGAGCAAGGTTTTATACTTTCGGTTATCTAAAAAAATGTAAGGGGGAGACTTAGTTGTTAAAGAAAAAAGGTGTTTGGGTGCTTGTATTGTTAATGTCTTTATTATTTATTGCAACAGGTTGCAGTCAGGAGACTGATGGAGACTCGGATGCGTCGGCAGGTAGTGGTGATGAGACAGGTGAGGCAAATGGAAGCACAGATGAAACAGTCGATGATGGTGAAGTGTATGAAATTGTTTTTGCCCACGTAGTAAGACCAACAACGGCTAAAGGGCAGGGAGCAGAGCGGTTTGCTGAGTTGATTGAAGAACGCTCCAATGGGCGAATTACGGTGAATGTATACCCAGACTCGCAGCTTGGCAGTGACAGGGAGATTACGGAACAAATGCAGTCCGGTACGGTCCATATGAATGCACCATTTACAGGGGTGCTTCCTTCCTTCGTACCACAATTCCAAGTATTTGATTTACCATTCTTGTTTTCTAGTACGGAGCAAGCCTATGACGCCATGCATGGTGATCTCGGCGAAGTGTTAAACGAGTACTTGATCCCACAAGGGCTGTATGGATTAGGCTATTGGGATGGTGGCTTTAAGCATTTTACAATGATGTTAGAGCAATTGAAAAACCGGAGGATATGGATGGCTTACGAATGAGAGCTTCTCAGAGTCCGTTGATTATATCTATCTTCCAATCGTTAAATGCAGGTGGAGTATCCATCGATTTCTCGGAATTATATACTGCATTACAGAGCGGAACAGTGGATGGGCAGGAAAATCCATTGTCCAATGTGGTAAGTAGAAGCTTTTATGAGGTTCAGGATTACTTAACATTAAGTAGCCACGGCTATATGGGATATGTATTGCTCGTTAATTATGATTTCTACCAAAACTTGCCGGAAGACCTGCAACAGCTTATGGAAGAGGTTGCCCTAGAAGTAAGTGAGTGGCAATGGGAGCTAGCAGCAGAAGAAGAACAAGGCTACATGGAATATTTGCAAAATGAAACAGATATTCAAATCAATGAGCTTACTCAAGAAGCGAAGGATGCCTTCTATGAGGTGACGAAAGGTGCTTATGATGAGTTTGCTGAAATTGAAGGCAGTGAAAGATTGTTGGAAATCATCACAGAGATGCAAGGTAATTAAGTAGTTCCTTCATTAATGCATTCAATACGTTTTTGGCAATGGATTCACACGGCGCTTACCAACAGGAGAAAACACTCCTACCAGCTTTTAAAAGAGTGCGATGGCTTCGCTCATTGCATCGAGTCAGTTCAAAATGTTAAAAACCTCATTATTTTGACCTGACTCTATATTATGGGACGGCAATTTGTCGTCCCATTTCCACCTTTAAAGTTTTGTTAATAGGCGAGCCAAGACCAAGGCTAGGGAAACCTGAATAGCTAAAACTGGCTTGGTTTACCTGAGAGGGGGAGGATTTAATGTTATCTATGATAAATCGAGTGTTTAATTTCTTAGAAGAATATATTGCTGTCTCCCTGTTGATATTTACCTCTTTATTAGTGTTTTGGCAAGTTGTTCTTCGATTTGTCTTTAATACTTCCTTATATTGGGGAGATGAAGTAGCAAGGTATCTTATCATTTGGTTCATCTTTATTGGCAGCAGCATCGCTGTCAGGGAAAAGGCCCATGCGACAGTGGACTTGGTTGTTACGTACTTAAGCAGACGGCTAAAACTCATCGTTGGTATCGTAGCTTATCTGGTTTCTATCGTGTTCTGTGTCCTTTTAATACGGGCAAGTATGGGAACCATTGAAAATGTCATGTCCTTTGGTAGTGTTACACCTGCCTTAGGTATTCCCATGTATATCCCCTATTTAGCCATTCCTGTGGGGACGTCTTTAATGTTAATCCGCTTTATCCAAGCTATCGTGGAAAACATAAGGGAATTGACTAAATTAGATACAGGTGAGGGGGTCTCTGAATAGCTATGCTCATTATATTGCTATTTGTTATCCTGCTGTTGATTGGGGCCCCATCGCCATTGCTATCGGTTTAACGAGTATCACGGCCCTTTTAATGAGTGGAATATCACTGGATGTGGCTGCAAGAACAATTTTTTCCGGAATCGATTCCTTTACGTTAATGGCTATCCCCTTCTTTATCTTTGCTGGAGACTTAATGCTGGCCGGAGGAATGTCTAAACGACTAATTAATATGGCGAAAAAGTGGGTTGGATGGACGACAGGAGGACTTCCCATCGCAGGGGTGTTGTCATCCATGTTTTTCGCAGCATTGTCTGGGTCGAGTCCTGCAACGGTAGCTGCCATTGGGGGGATTATGATCCCTTCCTTACGGGAAGCGAACTACACGGCACGTTTTAGTGTCGGACTTATGTGTGCGGCAGGGTCTTTAGGGATCATCATCCCGCCTAGCATTACCTTACTTGTCTATGGGGTCATAGCTGAGGTTTCCATTAGCCGTTTGTTTATTGCTGGAATCATACCAGGGTTATTAATCGGGGTTGTGTTGATCTTAGTCAGTTATATTATTGCAAAGAAAGAAGGACACCAGCCGGACGAACGACCGAGCTGGAGAGAGGTTTGGAGTGCGACTGCCAAAGCATTTTGGGGGTTAATCATGCCAATCATTGTCCTTGGAGGCATTTACTTTGGTATTTTCACTCCAACAGAAGCAGCAGCTGTTGCTATTGTATACAGCATGTTTATCAGCTTGTTCGTTTACCGAGAGTTATCCATAAAAGACTTAATGCAGTCTGCGAAACGGTCCGTCGTCGTTGCTGCCATGGTTATGTTCGTTATTGCCAATGCCAAAATCTTTAGCTGGTACTTAACTTTTGAACGAATTCCCACACAGGTGGCTACCTTTGTCATGGAATACGCAACAACACCGTTCCTTGTGTTAATTTCCATAACCATTCTCTTGTTAATTGTGGGAATGTTTATGGACCCAAGTGCAGCAGTACTTATTTTAGTTCCATTGTTCTTGCCGATTGTCATGGAAATTGGTATCGACCCGGTTCATTTTGGGATCATTATGATTGTTAACCTTGCCATCGGCATGCTGACTCCACCATTCGGTTTAAATTTATTTGTGGCGTCAGGGATTAGTAAGTTGCCGTTAACGGATGTAACAAAAGGAACTGTTCCCTTTATTTTGGTTTTGATTTTAACTTTATTGGTCATTACCTTTGTCCCGCAGTTATCCATGTTTTTGCCATCGCTAGTCTTTTAAAAAAAATTTTAGACTATGGCTGCCAGCCGACTTTGCCTGATAGGTGAGGACAGATTCCATCAGGCTTTTTTTATGTAAAAAAATACTCCACTTATTACTTATAAGCAATATTGAAATTTACAATCTTCTTTAATTGTCCTAGAGATGTGCAAATTGATTCTTCCACTTCCGATATTAAGAATTGGCTTCTTATATGGATAAGATTTAGCTTTTTCTATCTAGTAGAATGATGGCATACAGAAGGTAGATTCATTGAAAAACAAATGAAAGGGGTAATCAAATGTCGATCATTAATGTTGGTATCATTATGAATGGAGTTACGGGGCGGATGGGGACAAATCAACATTTAATACGCTCTATCGTAGCAATTAGGAACGAAGGGGGAGTTACGCTACCTAACGGTGATATTATTATGCCAGATCCCATTCTTGTGGGACGGAGCGAAACGAAACTGCAAAAGCTGGCAGAGAGCCAAAACGTCTCCCGTTGGAGTACAGATTTGGATGAGTGTTTAAAGGATCCTTACAATCAAATCTATTTTGATTCCCAAACAACACTACGTCGAGCAGAAGGAATTGCAAAAGCTGTTGAAGCAGGTAAGCACATTTATTGTGAAAAACCAACAGCTACCAGCTTAGAATCGGCTTTAGAACTAGCAGACCTTGCAGAAAAAGCCGGAGTGAAAAACGGTGTTGTACAAGATAAATTGTTTTTACCAGGAATGCTAAAGTTAAAGAGGTTAATAGATTCTGGCTTCTTTGGAGAAATTCTCTCCGTACGTATGGAGTTTGGCTACTGGGTGTTTGAAGGTGATTGGCAAGAGGCTCAACGCCCATCCTGGAACTATCGTAAGGAAGATGGGGGCGGAATAATTGTTGATATGTTCCCCCATTGGCGTTATGTCCTAGACAATTTATTTGGGGAAGTAAAAGCCGTGTCCTGTTTAGGTGCGACCCATATCCCTAGCCGAATTGATGAGGGGGGTAATTCTTATGAATGTACGGCAGACGACGCTGCCTATGCCATTTTTGAATTGGAAAGTGGCGTCATTGTGCAAGCCAACTCCTCATGGACAGTACGTGTAGATCGGGATGATTTATTAACGGTTCAAGTTGATGGAACAGAAGGAAGTGCAGTAGCAGGATTACGGAATTGTAAGGTACAACATCGGGTGAATACACCGAAGCCAGTCTGGAACCCAGATGTGGAAAATCCCTTTAACTTCCAAGAACAATGGGAACAGGTCCCATCTAATACAGTTTTTGAAAACGCTTTTAAGGTCCAATGGGAAAAGTTCTTAAGGCATGTAGTAGTTGATGAATCGTTTCCATGGGATCTACGGGAAGGGGCGAAGGGAATTCAGCTTGCAGAACTAGGTATCCAATCGTGGGAAGAAAGACGATGGGTGGATGTACCAATATTGAAGGGTGTTGAAACACCATGAGCCAGGTTCTAAAACTTCCCAATCATGAGGGCCAATTGTACTCATACACCTTAAGAAAGCAGACACCTATACATGTTCCTGCTGGTCCTTTTAAAAGTCGGGTCGCATTCTCTGCGGCCCATGTTGTGGCAGACCCGTTTATCACAGGGGATCCCCAAAAGGAGTCAGCCATTGATTGGGAAAACACCCTCGCCTACCGTCGACATCTATGGTCCCTTGGATTATCTGTTGCGGAAGCTATGGACACGGCACAACGTGGCATGGGGCTTGACTGGACTAATGCAAAAGAGCTGATTCAAAGATCAGTGAAAGAAGCAAAGGCTGTTGGAGGAAGGATTGCCTGCGGTGCTGGAACAGACCATTTAATCCCTTCTGCTGATGTCACGCTAGAAGATGTGGTAAAAGCTTATGAGGAACAATGTGCTTTTGTGGAAGAGCAAGGGGGGCAAATTATTTTAATGGCAAGTCGTGCCTTGGCAGCTTGTGCAAAGGGTCCCGAAGACTATGATTACGTTTATTCCAAGATTCTCGATCAAGTGTCGCAGCCAGTCATTTTACATTGGCTTGGAGATATGTTTGACCCAAATTTGAAGAATTATTGGGGGCATGCTGACTTAGATGAAGCTATGGCTGTTTGTTTGCAGGTGATAAGGAAAAATCAGGCAAAAGTGGATGGAATCAAAATATCCTTGTTGGATGATCAGAAGGAAATAAAGATGCGTCGCTTGCTGCCAAGTGGTGTACGGATGTACACAGGGGATGATTTTAATTATCCGTCCCTTATTAAAGGGGATGCTGAGGGGTACAGTGATGCATTGCTTGGCATTTTTGATGCTATTGCTCCTGCAGCCGCTGCCGCCATGCATGCGTTAGATGCAAGGGATATGGAAACATACGATGCTTTGTTGAAAAAAACTGTACCGTTATCTAGGCATATTTTTCAAAAGCCAACTTACTCCTATAAAACAGGAATTGTATTTATGGCCTATTTGAATGGCCATCAATCTCATTTTCGGATGATTGCTGGTGCAGAAAGCCACAGGTCCATCATTCACCTATCAGATTTATTTGTGATGGCTGATGAAGCAGGTTTGTTGATGGAACCAGAACTGGCGGCTAAACGAATGCAACGGGTGCTTGCTTTAAGCGGGATTGAATAGATGATGTGTTAAACTAGGGGGACAGGTAGAACTTGTTCCCCTCTGATTTAATCTTTATAGAGAGGGGAGAAGACATGGAAAACTTGACAAACATTGATCGGTTGAGCTTGAACCAAATCACTACTGAAAAGTGGAACTTGGAACAAGCGATTGAGGGGAGCATTCGTGCAGAGATTCCCTACATTGGTATTTGGCGTCATAAATTAAAGGAAATAGGACTTGTTAAAGCAAAGCAGCTTGTCCGTGATTCTGGCATTAAAGTTTCGAGTCTTTGTCGGGGAGGGATGTTTCCTTATGGATCGGCGAATGAGTGGAAAGAAAAAATCGAGGATAACCGTCGAGGGATTGAGGAAGCTGCAGAATTGGGTACTGATGTATTAGTGTTAGTATGCGGGCCTTCTGCTAATAAAGATATAGCCGCTGCTAGACAACAGGTGGAGGATGGAATTGCTGAGATACTTCCTTATGCAAAGTCTTGTGGAGTCAAACTAGGAATTGAACCACTTCATCCCATGTATGCTGCAGAAAGGTCCGTAATTTCTAGTTTAGGCCAAGCAAATGACATGGCAGAAAAAATTGCTTCCGACCATGTAGGGGTAATTGTGGATGTTTACCATGTTTGGTGGGATCCTTATTTGTATCGGGAAATTGAGCGAGCGAAAGGAAATATTTTAGGATACCACGTCTCTGACTGGACCGTCCCTACGACAGACTTACTCATGAGCCGAGGGATGATGGGTGACGGGGTGATTGAATTGAAGAAAATTCGCCAAGCTGTAGAGGCTTCCGGTTACACAGAGGGACCAATTGAAGTGGAGATCTTCACCAAAAAATATGGGACATGGCAGGTGACGATGCCTTAGCATTAATGAAGGAAAGATATTTGCAGGAGTGTTAAGGAATTTGTTTTGTTTTAGGCTCTGTTAGTGGATAGTGTTGATTTTTGCTATGAGTTGATTTATGCGAAAGGAGTGAGACTCCAGCGGGAAAAGCAACTGCCGAAGACCCCGCAGGGAAAAAGAGTGGCAATGGCTTCGCTCGTTGCGCGTTACTAACATTAAAACCATGCAACGGCTACGCTCATTGCTACGGCAACTGAACGGCTAAGAACGTGCCTTTTCAGTTGCCTCCGAGGAGGCTGAAGCGTTGCCCGCGGAAAGCGAGCTCCTGTAGCATAAATCAACAACAAAGACTAATAGAGCTTTGTTTTAAAGGGTGAGGAGGCAACAGAAAGGCGGAGTGGATTTCGAACATCACGTGTCTGTTCCACCCTCCACACCTGAAAGTAGGGAAACCAAGCCCATAATATTATTAATCAAAAACAATATTCTCTACGAAAGAGTCTACTGAAAAGAACTTCAGTTTAGCCCCATACATCTCCTAACTTTTAACTACGCTTCATTCATTTCCCTCAACCGTTCATCAGATGGCAAAAAGATCGTTAATATCCCAATCAATGGCAAAGCCATCGTAAATAGAATCGTATTAGACAATCCCATCCAGTCAATTATCAAACCTAGCACGATAGAACCAAGGGCAGCCATACCAAAGGCTAAGCCTATCACCAAGCCGGAAACGGTACCGATTTTTCCAGGCACAAGCTCCTGAGCATAAACAACCGTTACTGAAAAACTGGATAAAATGATAAAGCCAATAACTCCTAACAAAACATAGGTTAATCCAGGACCTGCATGGGGCAGGAATAAAGCCAATGGAGCAGACCCCAGCATGGAAAAGAAAATCATATTTCTTTTTCCAAATCGATCGGCAAGGGACCGCCGGCAAAGGTTCCAATGGCCCCTGTTCCAAGGAATATGAAGATATATACTTGGGCTTGGGAGATGGTTACTCCGAAATGATCTATCAAATAGAAAGCGTAGTAATTCGTAATGCCCGCGTGAAACCACATTCTCGAAAAGACGAGGAAGATAAGGAGACACATGGCAAAAATAACAATTCTTCGTTTAACTTCGGGGACAGGTTTTGGCCTAGTAATCTCTGAGTCCCTTGCCTTGCTTTTCTCTATGGGCTTGGCGAATCTCAACTGCATTTGCTCAGCATACCACCGGGCAATGTACATGAGTAAAACAACGGCTAATGCGGCGACGATGGCGAACCAAATGGCCCCAAATTGACCTAAAGGAACGAGAATTAATGCTGTGATTAACGGGGCTAATGCTTGCCCTGTGTTTCCTCCTACTTGAAAAATCGATTGGGCTAGGCCCCTCCGGTTTCCTGCTGCCATATAGGCCACCCGCGATCCTTCTGGGTGGAAAGTTGCCGAACCAAGTCCCACGAGAATGACAGACAGGATGAGGAACCAAAACGACGGAGCAAAAGCCAATCCAATCACTCCCACAAACGTAAAACAAAGTCCAATCGGCAATGCATATGGCGATGGTTTCTTATCCGTATATAGACCAACAACAGGTTGGATGATGGAAGCCGTTAAATTTAAGGCAAAGGCAATCAATCCAAGTTGCGTAAAGGTGAGCCCCATGGATTGTTGCAGCACGGGGAACATGGCTGGAATGACTGCTTGGATGGAATCGTTCAGGAGGTGGACGAAACCGATAATGAAAAGTATCTTATACATGGTTTTTTGCTCGGGGGTACTTGTGGACAATACTTCTTTTTTGGTTGCTTCCATTCTTAACTTTCTCCTTTTCCATCAAAAGACTGTACCATCAAGGTTGTAGTCGGCACATCGTCTTAAACAATTACGGCAGTACCATAAAATATAGCCTGCTAGGGAATGCACCTTAGCAGACTTAATAGTATCAGCAGTTGTTTTCTTAAATTATATGGTACCTCATTTCATTAATGCAGAAAAGAGAGAAGTTACGAAAATTGAAATAAAATAACTCGAAAAGGTTAGCGTGTGAATGCTATGCCCAAATCTCCATACACAACTCAAAAATCAATGCTTCATCCGATCGTCATCATCATCGGCCTCAATGGCAATGTTATAGGCATCCATTAAGTTTTCCATTTCTTCTTCTGAAGGTGACACGAGACTTTGTTCTCCGTCTTCCTCCTCCACTTTCATGACTAATGTCTCGTCACCTGATGTGATCATGGCATATGTATGATCGCCCATATGAAACATGGCATCTACCTCAAAAACCTTTTCGTTACCTTCCTCATCATGAATCGTAATATAATCTTTATCTTCCATTGTGTATTCCTCCTTTATTTATATCCGTTCTATAATTTTCCCAACACAGGTGGATTTCATCCTTAAACAGGTTCCAACCTTAGTTATTTTCATCCTAATGTTGCATCCTTAAGCCCCGTATCAGAAATTTCTCGCATTCAGGAAATTGTCTTAGTAAACTGATAACAAAGGAGTGATTATACGATGCAGTTCCCATTTGCCGATTACCGTACTAAATTTCCCATCCTAAAAAATAAAATTCAACTATCTTCCTGCTCTCAAAGTGCGATAAGTGTTGAGGTGAAAGAAGCTATAAATACATATTTGAAGTCATGGGAAACAGAAGGAATGAACTGGGGAGGCTGGATGGAAGCAGTGGAGGAAGCGAGGGAACATTTCGCCACCTTGATCAACGCCGACCCTGCTGATATTGCCGTTGTTTCCTCCGTATCCCATGCAGCTTCAGCCATTGCAACGAGCTTAAATTACGAAGCCTACAAAAACAAAATTGTTTTAACCGACATGGACTTTCCTTGCATTGGCCATGTTTGGCTGTCGCAACAGGATCGAGGAGCGGAAATTAGTTTCATCGATGCAGATGACAACCAAATTCCCTTGGAAAAATACGAAACTGCCATCACCAATGAGACGTTGCTCACCTCAGTATCTCACGTTGCATATTATAACGGTTTCCAGCAAGACATAAAGGAAATTGCTAGAATTGCTCACTCGAAAGGATCTCTCTTATTTGTGGATGCCTATCAATCAGCTGGAAATGTGGTGATCGATGTGAAGGACAGCGATGTAGATTTTTTGGCAAGCGGGTTGCAAAAGTACTTGCTGGGCATACCAGGGATTGCTTTCCTTTATATAAAAAAACAAGTGGCTGAAGAGCTGAAGCCAAAGGTTACGGGCTGGTTTGGTCAAGGGGATCCATTTGCTTTTTCCATCAAAGAAGTAACTTATGCTAGTGGGGCGAGGAAGTTCGATACGGGTACGCCGGCCATGATCAATGGATTTGCCGCAAAGGCAGGATTGAAGCAATTATTGGACGTGGGGATGGAACAGGTGGAGCCCTATTTAAAGGAATTATCGGATTTCACTATCCAATATGCCCTTGAAAAGGGACTGACCGTGAAAAGTCCCCTGTCGGCGGAATGGAAAGGCTCATCAACGGCAATATATATTCCAAATGCCAGTGAAATGGAAGGGGCTATGAAGCAGCACGGCATTATTGTATCAGCAAGAAAGGATGTCATCCGTATCGCACCGCATTTTTATAACACAAAAGAGGATATTCAAGAAGCGGTAGACTTGCTTGTGAGATTAAGCTAGAAAGGACATGGGTGGTTTTTAATTAAAATTCGTGTTACCATGGAATTATCAGAAAATATATGAAATTGAAGTTTGAGTATCACTAAGTAATAAAAACCTTATATTATTGGAGGTGTGTGCACAGTAGACCATACTGTGACAGAATTTATGACCATGTATAGTCTCATAATTACAAAATTTATCTTAACATTTCTAGTTGGCTTCTCTACCTTTTTCATACTAGAGTCCATTATTTTAGCCGTGATATTAGCTACAACTGTTTTTACGCTTTTCAAAGGTTTCAGGGCTTCCTTGAAGCATAGACAAATAATGATAGATCACGAGTTTGAAAGATAATATCGCAATTTAACAGAGTAGACAAAACTACGGAGCATTTTCCGTAGTTTTTTTATTTTCTAATGACGAGGAGATGGGGGAATAAACCGCCTGGAAGCTTTGGGAGAGGTCTCTGTTTGGGTAAAAAACTAGATTCCATGTATAAAAAGTATTCTCAAAGACTATAATTCTAACAAATGGATTTTTGAGAGGAGCTTTTATATGGCAAAAGAGAGAAAAGACACTTGGACAAAGGAACATGACGAGCTGCTCGTGAAGCTAGTAATGGATCATTTAAAAAACGGCAGTACCCAAACAAAGGCTTTTAAGGAAGCAGCAGAAACATTAAATCGAACAACAGCAGCTTGTGGTTATCGCTGGAATGCTTCGTTGAGAAAAAATTATGAGAAAGAGCTTCAAAAGGCGAAAGGGAAGAAAACGGCCGTGAAGAAGGTTTCCACGAAAAAGCAGAAAGAGAAATCAAACATTAAAGAAGTAAAGCTGGATAAAAGGAAAAAGAAATCTAGTAAAACACCATTAACCTCGTTGCAGGAAGGCTTTGCAGCAAATCCCGTTAAAGTAGCCGATGCTATGGATTCACCTGCTGAAGGAACGCCGGAGGTAAAGGTGAAGCATCTACTTGAGGCATTAGCGTCTTTTGATAAAGAGCTCCCTATTTCTGAACTGAAAAAAATTAAACTAGAACATGAGCAACTTCTTAAGGAAAATCAAGAATTGAAGGAAGAAATCCGCTCCGTTTACTTGATCTTAGACAGGCTTCGGAGATCTGCCAATATTGATGTGGATAGGGAAAGACAAGAAGCAAATTAACAATAATAGTGGGCAACTGCGATTGATGATGCAGTTGCCCTTTTCGTTTCCTAGAAAAATAGATAATTTCAAGTTTATATACTAAACTTCTTGGCAATACTAAGCGTATACTCCCCCATTGATATAAAATTATAGTGGTAAGGGACAGCGAAATTCGCTGCTAATGCCACGATGGTCTCCAATGTTGATTGGAGGCTATTTCTTTTTCTTGGAAAAATAGGATAAGAATGTTGATATGTTGTTTTCTGTGTGGAGGAGAATTTGAGGTTTCATGTTGCAGCCAGGGAAAAGTTTAGTCAAATATGTTGGCATCAATTCACTTAAACCCTGACTTGTTTCTTCAAGCGTTCAATATCCATATCGTGATTACTGATTTTATCCCGTAAGTAGTCTACGTCATAATGAAAATGGTCAACCTTTTTGTGGATGTTAATGAGCATGGTCATGACCTCTTTTTGCTGAGCAGCTTCCAGCTCGTCCAACCGCTTATAAACATCTTCAATACGAACATAATCATATTTTGACGCTTAATGACTCTGTTTTTTGCTGATGATAGTTATTTCTCGCAAGGTTAATTTTCTTCCTATCATGAAAGCTATGTAATCGAATGGTTTCCAACAAAATAGCATTTGCCTGCTCATTTTTTCTTGCTTCATTTTCTTCTCCGGGAAAAGAAAACGGCAACTCTCCACATATATCAATTCCCAATACACGCTTTCGCTGAAGCAATAAATGGAGCAGCTGATTTAAGGTATGAAGAGACATGGTACCATGGTCCCAATTTGTTTTTGCATAGACTTCGTCTAACACATCTTTGTCGATACTTATATAAATGTCTTGAGTTGGTATTTCCCGTTCAACTAACTGCAGCAATGACCCAGTTTTGCCAAAAAGATAGTGATTGTTACATATGACGGAGATTTTATGGTAGAAATGGGGTGGAAGTTGAGTCAAGAAATCGGCATTTGTGCCGATAATTATTACCTTCTCTAGCAAAGGAAATTGTTCCAGGGCATGAAGAACCCACGAACCACAAGACACGAAGGGTAAAAAAGTTGGCCTTAATAAATCGGTGTGATGATCGAATAAAACTAACGAAAACGGGGTTTGAACTTCTGCGAGAAGTAGAAGACTGACATAATGATAGTTTCCACTTCCAATAAAGGTGACACCTTTGTTGCTTCGCCGCTGGAGTCGCTTGTGGATGGAGACAAGGGATGCATTATCACAATATTTGCTGGTGGATGGAATGTCATCCATTTTCAGCCATTCATAGTAATGAAGGAAGGCTTGGGATTCATAAGTATGATCGAAATCCAATACAGTAACACCATTATGTAATAGGGCCATTTACACGTTCATCCTCTCTGTTAGTGCGGAGTCTATGAAAATAGCAAATCTGTGTTTCTGTTTGTCTATGAAGTTACTTTTTTTGTGTTGAAAAAAAGATAGGTGAAGTTGTAATGATATGTATGTTGCCGAGAAGCAGAATATGAAGTATTTGGGATTTCCTGATGCTGGTAATCGTAGAATTATTGTATATATATTAGTCTTTTAATGAAAAAGTTGCAAGAGTATAATTGGGGAATTTTATTCTGCCATTTTTTCAGTTAGAATTTAGGAGTTAGGGCATGTTGAAGTGAGGAATGGGTTGCA
This sequence comes from Bacillus sp. (in: firmicutes), assembly GCA_021208645.1. Taxonomy (GTDB): domain Bacteria; phylum Bacillota; class Bacilli; order Bacillales; family Salisediminibacteriaceae; genus Evansella. Next base: position 38,860 of record JAJOJL010000112.1, read on the forward strand.
CCATGCACAAAAAGGCAAGTTAGGGCAAGTTGAGTTAAGGAAGCAAGAGCAACTTGCCCCAGAAAGGCAAGTTAGAGCAGGTTGAGTTAAGGAAGCCATCGCAACTTGCTCTAAAACAACAAGTTAGGGCAAGTTGAGTTAAGAAAGTTATCTCAACT
>JAJOJL010000155.1 GCA_021208645.1 Bacillus sp. (in: firmicutes)
TCTACGCCTTTGGAGATTGTGTAAGACCTTTGTCGCAAGATAAAGGCAGTGGTCACAGAAAAAGGAAAATCTTACAAAGAATCTACCTACCAGGTCTTTTCTTTATAGGAAGCTCCATCAAATTGCGGAAGCAATTAGTTGGAGAGGTTCACCATGCTCGTGAATGCCCTTTCCCGGGACCATGCTCCTTCATAATTTGCAAAATCATGGTCTGTAAACGTGTTTTTCTTTGCGGAAAAACGCATCATTTCCTTCACCACACGATATTTATCTTCACTCAGGAGTTTTTCCGGCACATAAGGTATCTGAAAAAACAAAATATAAGAACTCCTCACCATTTGAAACGGGTACTGTACTGCCTTTTCCATAAAAACAGCCGGATGTGGCACATTAATGGGAATCACCATTTCTACCTTATCAGCCCTAGTGGAAGCTAGATGCCATGCTACGAGGGCACCCCAATCGTGGCCGATGATAACGGCCTTTTCCCTTTGAAAGTGATCGATTAAACCGACAATATCATCTCGCAGCTTACCAATCGTATAGTTCCCCAACCCTCTAGGCTTATCACTCAAATTATAGCCCCGTTGATCAGGCACGACAACGCGATAACCTGCTTCCGCTAACGGGGTGATTTGGTTTTTCCAGCCATACCAAAACTCAGGAAATCCATGCAACAGGATGACTAGAGGCCCCGTTTCCGGACCAGCAACTTTCGTATGTAGAGTAATCCCATTTGTTTTTATAAAATATGTTTCCATAATCTACCCTACTACTCCAATCTCCCTATCCCAATAACATAGTGATCCCAAAGGATTTTTTCTACAGTATCTCGTTGTTCTATCGTACATTCAATTGTCAAAACTACTTCAGTTATCCTTTTATTCTGTTCCTTCTTTTGCCTTTTCTTACGTTTATTCAGTATTAGTTCTAAGGCCAGACCTAAAAGAAACCCTACCACAAGACCTATGAGTCCCCAAAGAATCGGTCCCCAGGCTAATACAAAACCGTAAATAGATCCTAGTAGCATGAAGATCATCCCAAGAACAAAGGCAATATCCAATGAGCTTTTTCCATCGGTTCGATGAATACTGTCTAAAAGCTGTTGTGACTCATCGCGAATATCTAGAGGAACAGCAATTATTTTTTCCTTAGAAATTCCGTTTTGTTCAAGTTTGTCTAATGCCATTTCCAATTGAGGACAATACTCAAACGCTGCAATGATATGCATGTTACCCACCTTTTTCGATGTATAAATTTCTAATATCTCCTCGTTGGTAATTATTTTTCAAAAATCTGGCCATTTCCATTTCATATAGCTTATTACTTTCATTGGTCCTAGCATACGCGTCATAGACATTGAAAGTATAGATAGATGGTAAAAATAACAGCCATTGGGGGTTAACTTTTTCCTTAGCTACAGAAAACTCCCCAATCATTGTGTAATAAACCCCTTCTGTTATATTAGAAAAATAAAAAAATAGCTACCCACCAAATGGCGGCAAATATAACCGTTGCCAGGCGGTGCAAATATATATATACCATTGGTGGAAAAAATAAGGACCATAGGAGTACCATTCTTGGATTTTCTTACGTAAAGGATTAACCTCAAACATGGAAAATTGAAAGGGCTTAATACTTTGACTGATATCCTTATAAGCCAATTGAAATTCCTGATTTAATTCCGTTCCTCTCCGGTAGCTATCCCACACAGTAAAAATGTATAGTGGGATGTACACAAAAAAGTATTTGAGATTAATGACCTCTTTTCCCTGTTCAAAATCTCCTATCATAGAGTAATAAATAGCTGTATTAATTTGAGCAATATTATTTAAAAGAAACTCCACACTCATTAGAAAAAAGCCAAACAAATAACTATTAACCATAAAATGACCAAACCCAGGAAATGCTAAGGACCACCAAGCGACTAATAGAGGATACTTAAAATGGAGTGTGTTAGATGAATAGGGGTTATGAACGGCAATTTTCCTTCGTGCATTTGTGTTTACTTGTGATTGACTATTATTCATAATTTGTACCCCATCTATTGATGATATAAGCTTTCTTTAACTATGCTTATTTTTTACTAATATCTATCTTCTATACCAAACATTCGTTATAGAAAAAAAGGGGCAAAAAAAAGGGGCCTTAAAAAAGGTGCCTGACCCCCGGCGCAGTAATGCGTTACTAGTCCGGGGGGCAGGCACTGACTATGAAAATTAGTTTTCCGGTTCAAAAGTTTGGCAATCTGTTTCTTCTTGTGAAGAAGCTTCATTGTTACCATTGTTACTGGCTACAAAAATTTCCGTAGCAGTACACTTCTCACCTTCAGCGTTATAAACACAGTTTTCAACTTCACATAATACAGTTTGTGCCATTAATTTCACCTCCACTTTACTTTTACATCACATCATTATTCCTCTACTTGGATAATCAAACTACTGGGGAGTATGGAATAATTGTCTACCTACTATTGCATTACCACAAAAAGAGTACTATTAAACAAACTATTAAATGGGAGTAGTTGAGAAAAATAAAAAAGGTGCCTCCCCGATACGTGAATACTGTACCGTGGGAGCACCCTAGAATGCAAATCAATCAACCAACAATGTTAAAAAATTTTCTCGTTGCAATAGTTCTATCATTTCTGATGCCCCAACTGGTTTACTTAAGAAGTAACCTTGGACATAATCACAATTAATCATCTTTAGGAAATTCATCTGTTCCAGTTCCTCAACACCTTCGGCTATCACTTTTAAACCTAAACTATGGGCCATGAAAACCATAGATTTAACAATCGATTGATCATCAGCATTATACAAACAATCCTTTATAAAGGACTTGTCTATTTTCAAGTAATTTAAGGTATATTTTTTCAAATAGCTAAAGGAGGAATAACCAGTCCCGAAATCATCGATGGAAATATGAACTCCAGCTCTTTGAAGTTCCTTTAATTTTGAGAAGACCGCTTCTTCATTTTCCATGGCAATATTCTCGGTTATCTCTAAGTTTAAATAGGTAGCATCAAGGTCTGTTTCTGCTAACGTAGCTAATATTTTATCCACTAGGTCCTGTTGTATAAATTGAATTGCCGATAAGTTGACACTAATGGAAATAGGTCGATAGCCTGCTTCTTGCCATAATTTGTTTTGTACTATTGCTGTTCTTAGGACCCATTCACCTAGTTCAATAATTAAACCCGATTTTTCTGCCACGGGAATAAATTCTGCTGGAGAAATAAAACCAAGCTCTTCATGATTCCAACGTAACAGAGCCTCTGATCCTACAATCACACCTGTTTTTAAATCAGTGATCGGTTGATAATGCAGGTAAAGTTCATCTTGTTGGATTGCTTTACGCAGCTCATTTTCTAATGTGAATTGATTAATAATATTCTTATTCATTTCAGGTTTAAAGAACTTAAAGGGAGCTCCTGCTTCCTTCGCTTCCCTCATGGCAATACTTGCATTTTTCAGTAATGACTCCTGACAGTCCGTATGATCAGGAAACAGACAAATTCCAATACTAGCAGAAATGGAAAGCTCCGTATCTTTAAATTCAATCGGTTTTTCGGTTGTGTGAATTACGCTCTCTGCCATGTTCATGACATCCTTTTTATTTTCCACACCCTTAAGAACAATTATAAATTCATCGGCTCCAATTCGAGAAACAAATCCCTTCCCATCAACGAGTTTTTGAAGACGTTTTGACACTTCCTTTAAAACTCTATCACCATTCTTATCCCCCAATGTATCGTTAATTTGTTTAAAATTATTTAAATCCATGTCTAACACAGCTATTAATTGATCATTGCGCTGTGCCCACGTTATCACCATATTTAACTCCTCTTTGAGTAAGCCCCGATTAGGAAGGCCTGTTAAACTATCACGCTGTGAAAGATATTCAATTTTCTCTTCATATCTTTTTCGTTTCGTAATATTTCTAAATGTCATCAATTGATAGGTTTTCCCTTCAATAGGAAACATTCCTGTAGAAATAATAAACTCTAATTCTTTCCCATCTTTATTTATTCCAGTTATTTCAATCTTTTCCTCAACATTATTTAACATTAGCTCTGAAACTTTTGCATGATCTTCTTCATGAATAAATTGGAGAATAGACTTTTCTTTTATTTCCTCTTCCGTATAACCAAACAAATTAATCCACTTTTGATTGATTTCAACTAATTGTCCATTGTCGTGTATAGCGAGTCCATCGAATGTTATTTTCTTCAATTGTTGCAGTTGTACTTCACTTTCACCAAGCTTTTCTTCAAAAAAACATATAAAGTGATGCTCATTTGTAAGGTCTCTCACAATGGATAACTCCACCAATATATCTCTGCCATCTTCGTGTTTGGCTGTAAGCGTTTGATTTTCCATCAATTCTATTGTTTTTAAATTACTGAAAATAGAATAAACATTTTCATGAATTAATTCATCGCTTGTAATACCAAAAATTTCTTCCACTGTCTTATTGGCTGAATGAATAGTTCCGTTTTTTTCAATGACGAGCATTCCATCAGAGATATTATTCATACCGTCCTTACAAAGTGATACAGAAAAATTCTTTTTCATTGTTTTTCTCCACTCCATTGAATGTGTCACAAAAAAAAGACACCTATATTTTAATAGCTGTCGGTTACGCCACCAGCTCCACTATACCTATAGGCGTCCATTCAAAGGTATAATTTCATTGCCCCACTCTATATATTTGTACCTTATTCCACATCAAACAGTCTAAAATATAATACAGTGGAACATAAATTATTTCAATATAAAAATATTACCACACGGAAAAGGTGCCTGACCCCTAGTACGTTAAAGTTTTACTGTACTGGGGGTCAGCACCAAATAGGCACCCAAAAATTATTTCATAGCTTGCTCAAAGATTTTTACAATGTCCTTTTCTGTTCCTTTAATTGGGTTACTAAAGGCATTACCATCCTTTAGAGACATTTTGGCCATGAACTCTAAGTCTTCCTCTTTCACTCCAAATTCCTTCAAACTAGCCGGGATGCCTACATCTTCTGAAAGTTGCGTTAAGGCTGAAATTGCTTTATCAGCCGCATCACGAACAGAAAGACCTTCGATGTTTTCCCCCATAAATTCTGCAACTTCTGCAAAACGCTTTGGATTAGAGATCAAGTTATAACGACACACATGTGGAAGAAGGATCGCATTTGCGACTCCGTGTGCCATGTCATAAAGTCCACCAAGCTGATGGGCCATGGCATGTACATAACCGAGACCAGCGTTATTGAAGGCCATTCCAGCTAAGAGTGACGCATGAGCCATATTTTCCCGTGCTTCAATGTTTTCGCCGTTGGCAACTGCTTGACGGAGGTTATCAGAAATAAGCTTAATCGCTTGAATAGCTGCTGCATCTGTTACAGGGTTTGCCCCTACTGATACGTAGGACTCCACTGCGTGAGTTAATGCATCCATACCTGTCGCTGCTGTAAGTCCCGCTGGCTTACCGATCATTAACTCTGGGTCATTGATGGAAACAAGGGGAGTATTTCTCCAGCTTACAATCACATATTTGATTTTAAGCTTCGTGTTTGTAATAACGGCATGACGTGTCACTTCACTAGCCGTTCCCGCTGTCGTATTCACACATACAATTGGAGGTAGTTCATTCGTTAGCTTCTCAATGCCTGCATAATCTTCGTATAGATCTCCATCGTGAGTAGCGGCAACACCTATTCCTTTACCGCAGTCATGGGGGCTACCGCCACCAACGGTTACGATCATATCACAATTTTCTTCTTGATAGACTTTCAATCCATCCATCACATTTGTATCTTTTGGATTAGGTTCCACTTGGTCATAAATGGCAACGTCAATTCCTGCTTCTTTAATTAGGGATACCACTTGCTCTACAGGACCACCTGGCAATTTACTTAAGAAGCTATCTGTAACAATCAGCGCTTTCATTCCACCTAAAATTTTACATCTCTCACCAACTACTTTTACAGAACCTCTGCCAAAAAAGTTTACATTCGGTACGAAATAATCAAACATGCTTGTTTCCTCCTCGTTTTTCGTTTTTTTCTAATCTACTATTCCCATCTTGTTGTAATCATTTTTTTCCGTGTGAAAAACTCTACTCCATCTTTTCCGTTCGCATGTAAATCACCATAAAATGATTTTTTCCATCCAGAGAATGGGAAGAACGCCATCGGTGCTGGAATATTTACGTTTACGCCAAGCATACCGGCTTCCATTGTTTCTCTATATTGTCGAACTGCTTTCCCACTATCCGTATAAATAACTGCTCCATTAGCAAACTCTGATTTATTGGCAATCTCAATTGCCTCCGTTAAATCTTTTACTCTCACAATACTTAGGACTGGTGCGAAAACTTCTTCTTTCCAGATTGTCATATCTTCATTTACATGATCAAAAATCGTAGCACCTAAGAAGTAGCCATCGTCTGTTTCTTTCACATCTAAGCGCCCATCTCTAATTAACTCGGCATTTTCAGCTACACCCAAATCAATATAATTTTTGACCTTATCTAAATGAGACTGACGAATTACTGGACCGAGAAATACGTTTTCTTCTAATCCGTTCCCCATTTTGATATTATTTGCAGCATCAACTAATTTTTCAACAAATTCATCTGCAATGGAATCTACTACCGTTACAACAGAACAAGCCATACAACGTTCTCCGGCACTTCCGAAAGCTGCACCTAATGTACCTTGAACTGCTTTCTCCATATTACAATCTTCTAGAACGATGGAATGATTTTTAGCTCCAGCTAAGGCTTGAACTCTTTTTCCATTTGCTGCTGCTGTTTTATAAATATATTCTGCTACAGGCTGTGAACCTACAAACGAGATGGCTTTTACATCTTCGTGATCAAGTAACCCGTTTACCACATCATGAGCACCATGAACAATGTTAAGTACTCCATCAGGTAAGCCTGCTTCTGAAAATAGCTCTACTAATCTTTCAGCAAGAAGCGGTGTACGCTCTGAAGGTTTTAAAACAAATGTGTTTCCACAAGCAATAGCTAGTGGGAACATCCAACAAGGAACCATCATGGGAAAGTTAAATGGAGTAATCCCACCTACAACTCCAATTGGATAACGGTACATAGAAGATTCCATTCCCGTTGCAATATCTGGTAATACAGAACCCATCATTAATGACGGAGCTCCTGCTGCAAATTCTACACATTCTAGTCCTCTTTGAACTTCCCCTCTAGCTTCTTCCATGTTTTTTCCATTTTCTAATGTTATTAATCTAGCAAGCTCTTCATAATTGTCTATAATTAGTTGATGATATTTAAATAAAATTCTTACTCGTTTCGGAACAGGTGTTTTTCCCCACGTTTTAAAGGCTTCTTTCGCTACATGCACAGCATCCTGAATATCTTCTTTACTTGATAGAGGTACTACTGCTAACACTTCACCTGTTGCCGGGTTAGGAACAACCTCTGTTTGCTCTGATTTAGCTACTGTCCATTTTCCATTAATATAGTTTTTTAATTTTTTTGTTTCAACTACCATTTTCATAACACCTCTTTAATTTTTTTAATGTGTCTTTGAAAAATTATATTCATAGGATTTTTCATATAAAGAAATGATTTCTGCTTCAGTTGGTACCCTTTGGATTGTTAGCTGGGCTACCACTAGTAATTGCATCCTGAGCCATTTTTGGTAACGCTTGAAAAAATGCTTCCTTTGGTATTCCCCAATCCTTTATGTTGGGGATATTTAAATAGGCAGAAAGCTCTTTAATTTTGTCTACAGCTAGTTGCCCTAATTCATCTTTAGTTAATAGTAACGACTCTTCTTCATTTATTAATTTGCCGATGGTAGCTAGTTCTTCTATACAACTTTCTTTACTAAACTCTAAAACTGCTGGAAGGAGCATGGCATTAGATACACCATGTGGCACTTGGAATAATGCGCCAATTGGTCGAGACATGCCATGAACTAACGCTACAGAAGAATTCCCAAATGCAATACCAGCCTGCATCGATCCTAGTGCCATCTTATCTCGTGCTTCCACTTGATCACCTTGGTTATAAGCCGTTTTAATACTGGAATAAATTAATTTCATCGCTGCTAAAGCAAATGTATTTGTCATTGGGTGCGCTTTTTTCGACAAAAATGCTTCGATAGCATGGCTTAATGCGTCTATTCCTGTTGCTGCCGTAACGCTCTTAGGCGTAGAAATTGTCAGTAATGGATCTACAATGGCACATGTAGGCATAAACGCAGGCTGTTTAATCATCATTTTCACATGAGTTTTCGTACTTGTGATTACCGTTACATCTGTAACTTCTGAGCCTGTTCCTGCTGTCGTGGGAATAGCAACGTGAGCTACTGGAGGTTGATCAACTAGCCGTTTTAGACCCATAAACTCCCCAATATAGCCTTCATTTGTGGCAACTACGCAAACGGCCTTAGCCGCATCCATACAGCTTCCACCACCTAAGGAAATAATAAAATCACATTGTTTTTCACGAAAAACATTTAACGCTTCATCTACATATATGTCTGTTGGTTCCGAATTAACGCCCTG
>JAJOJL010000135.1 GCA_021208645.1 Bacillus sp. (in: firmicutes)
GGACATGGTTTGTATTTTAACGAAAGGGGGCTGATTCGTTAAAATAGCGAGCAGAAATGGTTTATATTTTAACGAAAGGGGAGTATTCGTTAAAATAGCAGGCGGAAATCGATTGTATTTTAATGAAAGGGGCAGGATTCATTAAAATAGCGAGCGAATAACGGAAAAATTTAGGTTTATACCAATAGGATTGGAAGCGAAAAAACATGTAGCCACTCCTCAATTTACACAACAATGACTACCTCTACTCCTACCTCACCCAAAATATTCACCACACAATGGGAGTTCATAAAACTGTGCGGATTTCACCCCTTCCGCGTGATAAAAGTCACATAATCCCCACCCCTTTAAAAGCTAAACTTGTTTTGTAAACAAAATAGTTTATTAAGTATTACTTTAATTCATAGTAAATAGGTTTATTTACTGGTTTTCCAAACCCTTTTTAAAATAAAAAGTTAAATAAATAGTTTTGCATCTTGTGAAGGAGGGACTAGTAATGAATATTACAAGACGAAGTTTATTAAAGGCAACGGCCGTTACTGCTGCGTTAGCAGCGGCTGGTGGATGCGCCAACCAAAAAACAGAAGGTGTGTCACAAGCGAAAGAAAAAATCACCGTAGAACCAGATGAGTGGAAAACATCTGTATGCCGCTATTGTGGAGTAGGATGCGGTATTCTTGTTGGTGTAAAAGAGGAAAAAGTAATTTCCATTAAAGCGGATCCAGATAACCGTTCCAACAGAGGATTAAGCTGTGTAAAAGGCTATTATTTAGGAAAAATCATGTACGGTAAGGACCGTCTGACAAAACCGTTAATCCGAGAAGACAATTCCAAGAAGGGAACAATGGAAGGGTTCCGTGAAGCCACATGGGAAGAGGCATTAGACTTAATCGCCTCCAAGCTAAAAGAAAATCATGAAACAGACCCAGAATCTATTGCTTTTTGGGGTTCAGGACAACAAACAGTTCATGAAGGCTATGTTACAGCTAAACTATGGAAAGCGGGACTATTAAACAATAACATCGACCCTAACGCAAGACTTTGTATGGCCAGTGCTGTAGCAGGATTTATGTCTACATTTCAATCTGATGAACCGATGGGCTGTTATGAAGATTTAGACAAGGCTGACGTGTTTGTTACATGGGCGCAAACATGGCGGAAATGCACCCAGTTCTTTTTTCGCGAATTGTAGCTCGCCAAAAATCAGCAAGCCATGTAAAACATTATGATTTAACGACAAGGTATTCCCGTACTTCTGCTACGGCTGATGAAATTATGATATTTGAGCCACAAACAGACCTAGCCATTGCTAATGGTATACTTAACTACCTAATTGAAAACAATGCCTATGATAAAGAATTCGTAGAAGAGCATTGTCAATTTAAAGCTGGAACTGTTGACCTTGGTCATGCAATAGAAGACGACTATGACGCAACGGAGATTGGCCAAGTAGCAGACGCTAACTGGACCATTTCATTCGAGGAGTTCAAAGAAAGTGTTAAACCATACACCCTAGAGTACGTCTCCCAATTATCGGGGGTGCCAGTAAACCAACTAGAAGCATTGGCGAAAGAATTTGCAGACCCGAACACCAAAATTGTATCTACTTGGACAATGGGTGTAAACCAGCATACTCGTGGTACTTGGATGAATAACCTTATTTATAATATTCATCTTTTAACTGGGAAAATTAGCAAGCCTGGTAATGGACCATTTTCACTTACTGGTCAGCCAAGCGCATGTGGTACTGCTAGGGAAGTAGGGGTGTTTTCCCACCGACTGCCAGCAGATTTAGTGGTAGCGAATCCAGACCACCGTCGTTTTTCAGAAATGATTTGGAATTTGCCAGAAGGCTATTTGGATCCGATCAGTAAACCAGGTTTTCACACCATTAAAATGTTCCGTGAACTCGGAAATGGCAAGGTGAAGTTCTTATGGAGTATGGCAAACAACTGGGCTCAAACGTTGCCAAAAACAAATCGTTTCCGTGGAATCGATGCCGATGGTAAAGGGGTCATTGATGGATTTATCGTTGTAAGTGAAGTATATCCAACACGTTCGACGGAGATGGCCAACGTTGTTTTACCGGCAGCTATGTGGGTGGAACGGGAAGGAATGTTTGGGAATGCTGAGCGTAGAAACTCCATCTTCGAAAAATGTACAGAGCCACCAGGAGAAGCGAAGTGGGATTTGTGGGCAATGGTTCAAGTGGCTAAACGAGTTTTAGCAGGGAAAAAAATCGGTGTTCAAGACGCATTTGACCTCTTGTTTGGTAAGGGAGGAATGGATATTTGGGATTACGAAAACGACGACCTAAAAACAGATCAAACTGAAGTTTGCCGAAATGTGTTTGAGGAGTATCGACTGTTTACCAATCCGCATATTCACCCGAACCAAGAAGTGCAGGAGTTAGGAAAACAATTAAAAATGAAAACGAAGCAATTAGCTCCGTATGATGAATATTTAAAACAGCATGGTATGCAATGGCCTGTTCGTGAAGTGAACGGGGAATGGCTAGAAACAAAATGGCGTTTTGCCGATGGGGACCAAAGAGAAGGTTTTGACGAAATTGGAGTAGAGGAGTATGGTGTCAGAGGAAAGAAAGACGACATTTGCTTCTATAAATCTACGGACTTGAGGCCTACTGTTTTTGCTAGACCATTTGAAGATGCCCCTGAAAAACCAGACGAAGAATATCCATTCTGGCTAAGTACAGGCAGGGTTCTCGAGCATTGGCATAGTGGTTCCATGACGCGAAGAGTACCAGAATTACACCGTGCCGTACCAGAAGCGTTATGCGAGATTCATCCTGAGGATGCTAATGCAGCAGGAATAAAAGAAGGAGACTGGGTGATTGTAAAATCGAGGCGTGGAGAGACGAAGGTAAAAGCAACTCTGAAGGGTCGCGGGAAACCACCAAAAGGCTATCTATACGTCCCTTTCTTTGCAGAAGAAACAATGATTAATGATAATGTACTAGATGCCTATTGCCCAATCTCTAAACAGCCAGATTTCAAAAAATGTGCAGTTAGGCTTTTAAAAGAATAGGGAGGTGGAAATTATGTTCCGAAAAACTATAATAACCATATTCATTATGGGTTTCATTGGATTATTAACGGGGTGTAGTGAGGATAGTGAAGCAATGGAGCTACCACAACTTGTCGGTAATACAGTTGATGCAGCTACAATGGTATTAGTGGAAGCACCGCCTGTAAAACCTACTGATCATATTGACAGATGGCGGGACTCTTTACAAGAGAATAACTGTCTTCCATGTCATGCTACCGGTTCAGGTGGAGCGACCGTTCTTCCAGACACTCATTACTTTAATAACGATCCAACAAATGAGGTTGATAGAACTTATTGTATCCAATGCCACGTGGAGCAAAGGGATGACAAACCTGCTTTTAACCGGGAGTAAATTGAATATCTTGATCGTATAGGAGAGGCCTGTTGAAAGGTGTTGTAGGGAATACTAGAACAGGCCTCTTTCCGCCTATTTCTAAAAACAGTTTTTTCATAACAAAAAAATGTTCAATGTTTCTTCATAGAAACTTCATAGATCTCGACTATATTTGAACTTAACCGAAGCTAAGATTGTTAGTGCCTTCCTTGCCTTAATAGGTTGGAAGTTTCTTAAAGCAATAAGTGATCATTTATTGACAATCTTACTAAGGTAAATAAATTAATAAGTTTATAATGTATAATTTGAGTATCAAGAAAATTTTCAAAGAAAAGAGGTAGGTTTTATGGGGATAAGAGCATTGAAATTCTTACCCTTCCTCTTATTACTGCTTATTGTTGCTGTAGGATGTAGCTCCAGCAATGAAAGTAAGGCATTTGAGGGGTATAATTTCCCAGATTACGTCATGCAAGGAACGCACGCACAAACAAAAGACGCTTATGCTTATGCTGTGGATCACGGAGATCTATTAGACTATATTCCTTGTTATTGTAATTGCCATAACGACCCGTTTTATCATGAAAGTGTAAAAGATTGCTTCATAAACAATCAGTATTCAACGGATCAACAATTAGTCTATGATCCTCACGGCGCCGCCTGAGGGATTTGTATAATGATTGTACTGGATGTACAACAAATGAAAGAGGAAGGAAAACCTCTAACAGAAATTCGTGAATACATTGATGAAAAATACTCTCAATATGGTACGGATCCAACTCCAACACCGTTACCACCAGAGGGTCTATAATTAAAGGAATTAAGGGATTAATTAGCCGAGAACAATTTGTTCTCGGCTTTCCTATTATTAAAAAGCCGGTTAGAAACTTATTATCAGTTTTTTTCAGGTATTATGAAATATAGAGATTTCATTTCACGTCAAATTACATAGAAAAAGTCATTGGGGGAGAGGGAATGGATGACAAACAATTAATATCTGAATGGTTTCACCAATACAGTAACGACATTTACCACTTTCTACTCTACCGAACTGGATCACCGCATGCAGAGGATTTAGTACAAGAAGTATTCATTAAGGCAATGGGAGCAATGGATACTTTTCAAGGGAATGCCAGCCCGAAAACATGGCTGTTAAGTATAGCAAGAAATGTTGCAATTGACCATTTTCGGAGTCAGAAAAACAGATTTTGGGATAAGCTGATACCTTTCGAGAAACAACATGAACCTATTCAAGGGGAAACTCCCGATTCAGTACTTCAACTAAATGAAGAAAACAAAAAGCTGTATAACTCAATCAAAGAGTTAAAAGGGAAATACCGTGATGTTCTCATTCTTAGGGGAATTCAGGAACTTACTGTGAAAGAAACAGGAGAAATATTAGGATGGACGGAAAATAAAGTGAGAATGACTTATCATCGTGCAAAGGACGCCTTAGGAAAGGAGTTGGAGAAAAATGAGCCGAAACAAGGATTATCTTGATAGAAAGTTAAATTCTATGCCAAAGCCAGACCTTTCTAACTCAAAAAAACAAACAATTCACGAGGCGTTAATGAAAGTAGAAAAGCCAGAAGAGGGGAAGGGATTATTTACCCGTGTTTTTGCCGGGGCAGGTGGATTGGTAGTTATAGCAAGTTTAGTAGCATTTGTGTTTATGGCTACATTATTAACAGGTGACGAGGAAAGGATGGGGCCGGAGGAGACGGAAAAACCGGAGCCAGGAGATAGAGAAGTTCTTGAATATTACCTTATTGGAGAAAGTGACAATTGGTCAGGGGAGTTTTATTTTTACGGAGAAAAGTTCTATTGGGATGATGATGGGGACGTGACAAGTTCTGCCTATTACTCTGATGAAATAAGGCTTACTTATAAAGGGGAATTAGTAGAACTTGCTACTATTGAAGAGTTAGAGGTCTCTTACCAAAAGCCTAGAGGGAGCAATGGCTCCATGCGAAGAACATATGAAGATTATCCTCCCGATTCTAATGAGTTTACTATAACTGGTGGAGGTAGTGGAATGAATTTGATTGAAGATGATACCGTGCATGTTACGGTAAAATGGGGTGACATGGAGGAATCTTTTGAGATAAATAAAGTGACCGATGTGGAAGAATGGGAGAAGAGAGGCTTCAGCTTATCGATATTAGGCGACGTTATAAAAAATTACATCACCAAGGAAGTTGGAGAAGCTAGAGTGGCTCATGCAGGGATGGGTGTTAATGAACAAGAAGACTGGATCCTTGAAGTAATGGTGACGGAAATGCTGGATGAAGAGTTGGAGAAAAAAGTAAGGGAAATGGCTGGTGATTTACCTGTAGTGTTTAAAATTGCAGAATATACGGAAGAAGAACTCTGGGAAAAATACCATGAAATCGAAACGATTGTTTACGCAGAAGAAGGGTTTTCCTTTGAAGGATTCGATTTTGTAGATGTGGGGATCAATCCTACCGCGAACAGAGTAGAGATTTGGATTCATCCTTTTACAGAAGAAAATATACAACACGTTTATGATCTTTTTGGAGAAGAAATGCTGGAAGTGGTAGACAGCGGTCCAGCCCATACAATTGGTACGGATGAGGATATAACAGTGGAAGAGGAAGGAGATGAAGAAGGCTCCTAACGTGAGGACAATGAAATGCAAGGTAGGGAAATGATCCGTGGGCGGGCAAATTGGAATTCTCAATTTGCCTGTTTTGCTTGTTTTGTAGGTCTAGCGGTGAGATTGAGTGCTCCAATTTGCCCGTCCAGCGAGTTTTCAGCGTCTAGCGGTAAGATTGAACACTTCAATTTGCCCGTACAGCGAGTTTACCCCGTCTAACAGTAAGATTGAATCCTCCAAATTACCCGTTCAGCCAGCTTCACACTTCTAACAGTCAAATTACACCCATCAAGTCCCCTTTTGCATTCCTGCCCCCACTCCTGCCCAAAAAAAATTCTCTTAAAAACACTAATCTGCCCCTAATTAATTGTTCATGAAACTTTCTAACGCTTAAAAACGTTCTATTATAATATAATGGTCCACTCGCTATTTGGAAAAATAATCATTTGTTTCAATAAAATTGCAAAGTAAATTCCACCAGTTTACCTAGTGTTCATGATATGATAGAAGATGTACTAACTTTTTTAAAAAGTCTCACAATATAGCAATCTTGTTTGAATGAATTCCAACTTTCGAGGCAATGCTTAGAATAAAGACAGATAACTATCAGATTAAAGAATAAAAAACTTATAAAAAAATATATTTACAGATGTTGAGGAGGTCGTGCAGTTGAGCAGAGGTCAAACAATCGTAAAGGATCCACAGATTAACAGATTAATAGATAATGTGGAGAAGGTAGTAGTTGGTAAGCGACAGGAGATTGAACTGAGTATCCTAGCCCTTTTAAGTGGCGGTCATGTACTTCTAGAGGATGTCCCAGGTGTAGGGAAAACCATGATGGTAAGGCAATTGCAAAATCTTTAGGGGCAGAGTTTAAACGGATTCAATTTACCCCTGACTTACTCCCTTCTGATGTAACGGGTGTTTCTGTTTTTAATCAAAAAACCATGGAGTTCCAATTCCGTCCAGGGCCGATCATGGGCAATGTGGTTTTAGCAGATGAAATTAACCGTACTTCCCCGAAAACGCAAGCTGCCCTTTTGGAAGCTTTAGAGGAAGGTAGTGTAACAACAGATGGGGAGACAAGATCGTTAAAAAAGCCATTCTTTGTTATGGCCACACAAAATCCAATTGAGTATGGGGGCACATACCCATTACCGGAAGCCCAATTAGACAGATTCCTGTTTAAGTTTAAAATAGGATATCCATCCATTAATGAGGAATTGGAAGTACTAAACCGAGTGGAAAAACAACATCCAATTGAAACATTGCAAGCAGTTCTTGCTTTAGAAGATTTATTGGATATGCAGCGCGCGGTTTTAGATGTGTATGTGGATGAGTCTGTCAAAAAATATATTATTAATCTGGTAACGGCAACAAGAAGTCATCATGCCGTGTTCCTTGGGGCGAGCCCGCGAGCCTCCATTGCATTAATGAAAGCCGGTCAAGCTTATGCCTTCATTCAAGGGAGAGATTATGTCGTACCAGATGATATTAAATACTTGGCTCCATACGCTTTGCAGCACCGTATCTTGCTTAGCTCTGATGCAAAGCTTTCTGATATTACGAATGACCGGGTGATAAAAGATGTTGTAAAGCAAGTGCTAATCCCCGTTGGGAATGAATCAGCAAAATGAGCAGAGCTAAACATGTCTGGTATTGGACGAAGTTAATTTCAAAGGGTCTCTTTGTTGTCGGGATATTTTTAGCAATGTTCTTGTATGCTATGTTCCAAGGTGGATTTGTAAGCTGGTTTTTGTTTTATACAATTACAATTTTAGCTGTGTTAATGCTCGTTTACGCAGCGATTCCGTTAGGAAGTTTTCATGTAACAAGGGAATTTAGTGAAAAAGCTGTTCCTGCAGGCACGAAACTGAAGGTTACTGTTACCATCAGCAGAAGATGGCCGTTTCCATTTTTATATTTATCCGTTAAGGATAATATAGATCCGTTATTACAGCGGCAAATGGCGAAAAACAGTTCTAAAATCATTTTTTACCCCACTTTAAAAAGGGAAATGATGTATACGTATACAGTTCCAAAGGTACAGCGTGGAGAATATGCTTTTAGCGGTATCCATCTTGAAACTAGTGATATGTTCGGTTTATTTAAAAAGGAAAAGTTTGTCCCGATGGAAGAGAAGTTACTTGTTTATCCTAATTACCACAATATTGAGCGATGGTCTCCATATGAAAAACATGAAACGGAAACAAGGATGTCATCCCATGATTACGTGGAGGATGTGACATCTGTTGCCGGTGCTAGAGAGTATGTACCTGGTGACAAGCTAACTAGTATTGACTGGAAGGTAACTGCACGGACAGGGAAGCTCATGACAAAGGAATTTGAAGAGTTTATTGGACAAAACTTCTTAGTTATTTTAAATAATCGTCTCGCAAACGATAATTTCCGCGCTATTGAGGCTTATGAAAGCTCCATTGAGTTGGTCACATCCATTGTGATGCATGCTCACAGAAAGCAGCTTCGGGTTGGATTATGGACATTAGGGAATAAAAGCAAAACTTTTGACTTGGACGGTGGGTCGGATCACCAAAAGCGACTCGTACACCATTTGGCGACCATCCAAGGAGAGCGGGATGCAGACTTTGCTAAACAGTTAAAGGATTACGAAAATATGGTTCCAATCGGGACCACATTAATTTTTGCATCTGCGGAAATTACAGATGCCATTCTCGAAAGAATTAAATTAATTTTATCAAGACGGGTACAGGTCTATTTTTGCTTCATTGAGGAAGAGAATAATCAGGACCCGTTCGCCTATCGAAGATTAGAAGAGCTTCGCCATCTCGGCGCAGAAGCTTATACTTTATCAGGTGGAAACATTGATCATGCCATTCCATCGTATGCAGGTGATTAGATGAGAAGATTGGAACAGACAAATTCATCCTCCATAACCCATTTATTTATATACGCTCTGGCCTTTCTCCTTCTGTGGGAATGGTTAAGACCGATTCCAACCATTACAGATACGAGCTATATTGAAGTGTTTGTATTTTTTGCCTTCTTTAGCTGTGTCTTAATTTTTTTTAAGGGTTTCTCCGTATTTAATGATACCTTCTCTTTTATTGGGAAGCATTTACGGTTTACATTACATTTTTCATGAAGGATCTTTCTTCAGCAGAGAAGGTGGAATGGAAACGATCCGATTTTTCTTATCTGATGGATGGTATAACATAAAGCTCATTTTTTCTTGGGAGTTATCCATGTTAACAGATTTTTTCAGGACTTTCCTTCTGTTTATGCTTCTCCTGTTAATTTGTTATTTATTGTACTTCTGGATTTTTCATACGAAAAAAATCTTTTTCTTCCTGTTGGCAACAGTAATATATATTACCGTGCTTGATACATTCACAATGGTGGATGCTTCTATGGCGATTATCCGTATCGTTGTGATTGGTTTCTTTATCGTTACGCTCCTTCATATGCTGAAAATTCAGGAGGAAGAAAAGGCGATTGGGAAACGGGGAAGTTCGTACATTTCCTCTGCCTGGATGTATACCTTGATCTTTATGATTGTAATTGCTACCTCTGTTGGTTATGCAGCCCCGAAGTTTGACCCGCAATGGGAGGATCCGGTGCCTGTATTCCGTCATTATGTATTAGGGGAGGATCTGCCGGGATTTGGGGATGGCGTTCGTCGGGTTGGTTACGGCGTGGATGATGCTCGTTTAGGCGGAGGGTTCGTTCAGGATTACAGTACTGTTTTTTATGCAGAAGTGGAAGGCCCTATGTACTGGCGTGGTGAATCTAAATATGAATATACAGGGCATGGCTGGGTTTCTGAGCCAGTTCTATCAAATTCCTATAGTTTGTTTCTTGAAGATGAAATAGATTATTACATGTATGGACGAAGTACGGTGGTGGAGGACCGGGATGTTCGAATAACAATGGAAGAAGGGGTGGGATTTAATCACCTGTTCTATCCAGGGCAGCTTCATGGACTGAATCTTGATTCGTTAAACTATCGTATTTCAGGAAGATCTGGTAATTTACCAGCAATTGAATTTTTTACAGATAGTGTAGCAGGTAAGGTGTTGGCTCAAACAGAACAGCCAGATGATTATGTTGTACTTATGGAATACGAGCTAACCTATGGTGAACCATCTTTTGCTTTGAACGTATTGAAGGAAGACGGGGAAGACCCTGAGAGTATTCGAGAGCGATATTTACAACTTCCAGACGACCTGCCTCAACGGGTGGTTGATTTAGCCGAAGATATAACTGCAGAATATGATAACCGTTACGATAAAGTAGTTGCCGTAGAGCAATACTTTTCTGGAAATGGGTTTGAGTATGAGACTGTAGATGTGCCTATTCCAGAAGAAGGTCAGGATTATGTGGATCAATTCTTGTTTGAGACCCAGCGTGGTTATTGTGACAATTACTCAACTGCAATGGCAGTTATGCTACGTTCTGTTGGGATTCCAACAAGATGGGTGAAGGGGTTTACCCCTGGAGAAGAAGTGGAACGACTTTCCAATGGGCGATATTTATATGAGGTTTCCAATAACAATGCCCATTCGTGGGTAGAAGTATATTTCCCTGATGCTGGTTGGGTGCCTTTTGAGCCGACACAAGGGTTCACAAACAATGTGGATTTTCACGAGGAAGAAGAGGAATCTACAGAAGAAACGACAGAAGAAGAAACGACTGAACCTGAGGATCGGGAGCAAATGGACGACCCGGACTCCCCATTCTTGGAGGAAGGGGATGACTTTGAAGGTGGAAGTGGACTTGACAGGAATGATCAAGGAGGGTTCAACTTTAGCCTAAGGGAAAGCTTAACGTGGAAAAACTTCTTTATCTCCCTGTTAGTCATTGGGATGGTTGTTGTTGTCTACCAAAAAATAACGATTCTCCAAAACAATTATTTTCTCCTTCATTATCGTTTCCTTGGGACAGATGAGCGCTTTAAGTCTGCTTATCGAAGACTTCTATGGATGTTAAAAAATGAAGGAATAACGAGAGAAGATGGAGAGACCCTTCGAGAATATGCCAAACGGGTTGACCGTATTCTAGGTACGTCTGGGATGGGTACGCTAACAGAAACGTATGAGAAAGTGTATTATGGCGGAAAAGTTCCTGAAGGAGATTGGAAGGAACAATCAAAAGATTGGGAAGAATTGGTGAAACAATTAAACCCTTGACCGATTGCAGGGGTACTGTTAAAATGAATCCGACTTACGAAGACACACCATTCTTCAGCGGGAGTGCGTCGTAGCGAATGGACTAAGCTAAATTAGATAATTAAATAGAACAATTACCTCATATATCCTTAGGAATATGGCCTAAGAGTCTCTACCGGGTTACCGTAAATAACCTGACTATGAAGGGAGAAGTTTCAAAGACTAATAGACTAGAAATTCTGCCTTCGTGCCTTCACGGAGGAGATTTTCTAGTTTTTTTTGTCCATTTCAGGTAAAACTATTCATGTACAATATAAACGGATAGGTAAATAAGAATCCAGTCAATAATGGAGAAAAGGTGGATTTATTATGAAAGAAATTATGGAAGAGATTAAAGAGAAAATTGTCGTCCTTGACTTTGGTGGACAGTACAATCAGTTAATTGCAAGGAGAATCAGGGATTTAGGTGTATTTAGTGAACTGCATTCTCATAAACTGACGGTGGAAGAAATAAAAGAAATGAATCCTACGGGGATTATTTTTTCTGGTGGACCGAACAGTGTATATGCGGACGGTGCTCCTCGTTGTGATGAGCGCATTTTTTGATCTAGGGATTCCTGTTTTAGGGATTTGCTACGGCATGCAGCTCATGACTCACCACTTCAAGGGGAAAGTAGAAGCCGCTAATCACAGAGAATATGGTAAAGCCCTCATTACGATTGAAAATAAAAGTAAGTTATATGACGGACTTGAAGACAAGCAATCTGTTTGGATGAGCCATGGTGACCTGGTTGTAGCTCCGCCGGAAGGTTTTACAGTAGATGCAACGAACGTCTCTTGCCCTGTTGCTGCCATGAGTGATGAAAGCCGGGGATTATATGGTGTTCAGTTCCATCCAGAGGTGCGTCATTCAGAATACGGCAATGATATGCTAAAAAACTTTGTGTATAACATTTGTAAATGTGAAGGCAACTGGTCCATGGAAAACTTCATTGATATGGAAGTGGAGAAAGTCCGTGAATTAGTTGGTAACAAGAAAGTCCTTTGCGCATTAAGCGGCGGAGTGGATTCTTCCGTTGTTGCTGCCCTCATTCATAAGGCAATAGGTGACCAACTAGTCTGTATGTTTATTGACCATGGTCTTTTACGAAAAGGGGAAGCGGAAAGTGTTATGAAAACTTTCTCAGAAGGCTTTGATATGAATGTGATCAAGATCGATGCACAAGAGCGTTTCTTATCGAAGTTGGAAGGGGTAAAAGACCCTGAGAAGAAAAGAAAAATTATTGGAAATGAATTTATCTATGTTTTTGAAGAAGAAGCAGGAAAGTTAGAGGACGTTGATTTCCTAGCTCAAGGTACGTTATATACAGACATTATTGAAAGTGGTACTGATACGGCACAGACAATTAAGTCTCACCATAATGTAGGTGGACTGCCGGAAGACATGAAGTTCCAGCTCATCGAGCCATTAAATACGTTATTTAAAGACGAAGTACGTGAAGTAGGAACGGAGCTTGGGCTTCCTGATGAAATTGTTTGGAGACAACCATTCCCTGGACCAGGTTTAGGTATTCGTGTACTGGGTGAAATTACAGAGGAAAAGCTTGAAATCGTTCGTGAATCGGACGCGATTCTCCGGGAAGAAATTAAGAAGGCCGGGTTAGATCGGGAGATTTGGCAATACTTCACGGCGCTACCGGATATGAGGAGTGTTGGTGTCATGGGGGATGCAAGAACCTATGACTACACGGTTGGAATCCGTGCTGTGACGTCCATCGATGGGATGACTTCTGACTGGGCGCGAATCCCTTACGAGGTCTTGGAGATTATTTCCACGCGTATTGTGAACGAAGTGAAGAATGTTAATAGGGTAGTGTACGATATCACTTCGAAGCCACCGGCAACAATCGAATGGGAATAACTCCCTGAAATACGAACATTAAGTTAAGGATATCTGATTATTATTCGTTTTTAATGTTGACAGAACGATAGTTCAACCTTATACTTATGGATATAATCATTGTTTCTGCTATATGTTCGTATAATTTCGGGAATAGGGCCCGTAAGTTTCTACCGAGCTACCGTAAATGGCTTGACTACGAATGATACATAGTAGGGGAATTTGTGAACTTTCTTACTTGATGTTCGGTTCATATTCCTTTGTATCATTAGTGTGTTAACTATTTCTTTTGCTCCAGGTCCTATATGGGACTTGGAGTTTTTTCATGAGCAGGAACAAAACCTAAATAAAGGAGAGTTAACTCAATGGATCGTTATTTTCAATTTAAAGAATTAGGCACAGATTACAAAAAAGAAACACTTGGTGGTTTAACAACCTTCTTAGCAATGGCATATATTCTATTTGTTAATCCATACTACCTTGGTATTGCAGGAATGGACGAAGGAGCTGTTTTTGTTGCCACTGCTTTAGCAGCAGCAATAGGTACGATCATCATGGGTCTTCTTGCTAAATATCCAATCGCTTTAGCACCAGGGATGGGCTTAAATGCATTTTTCACATTTTCCGTTGTTATTGGTTTAGGCATTCCTTGGCAAACAGCATTATTAGGTGTATTTATTTCTGGAATTATTTTTATCATCATAACCGTAGTTGGTATTCGTGAATTAATTATTAATGCTATTCCGGCTGAGTTGAAGTATGCAGCAGCAGCAGGTATTGGTTTATTTATTGCATTTATCGGTCTTCAAGGTGCTGGTATTGTTGTTCCATCTGAAGCAACAGCAGTAACATTAGGTGATTTTACTAACCCAGCAACATTATTAGCTATTTTTGGTGTTATTGTTACGGTTGTTCTAATGGCATATGGTTTACGTGGTGGCATTTTTTATGGAATGATCATTACTGCTTTTGTAGGTGTTTTATTTGCAGTTATTGACCGTCCTGATGGATTTATCGGTGCTGTCCCGAGCCTTGAACCAACATTTTTGGCGTTCTTACAGCCCTTCGCGGACTATAGTTTTGGTGAAATTTTCACTTTAAATTTAATTATTGTTATTTTAACTTTCTTGTTCGTTGATTTCTTTGATACGGCTGGAACATTATATGCAGTAGCAAATCAAGCTGGTTTTGTAAAAGACAACAAGCTTCCACGTGCACAGAAGGCATTACTTGCAGACTCCTCTGCAACAGTTGTTGGTGCAGTATTAGGTACATCTACAACGACTGCTTATATTGAGTCATCATCAGGGATTGCAGCAGGAGCTAGAACAGGATTTGCTTCATTAGTTACGGGAGTGTTGTTCCTAGTAGCATTATTATTCTCACCGTTATTGACGGTTGTTACTGAATCCGTTACTGCACCGGCATTAATCGTAGTAGGTATTTTAATGGCGGGTGCTATTGGTAATATTGAATGGAAAAAATTCGAAATTGCAGTTCCGGCTTTCTTAACAGTTATCGCTATGCCGTTGACTTACAGTATTGCGACTGGTATTGCGTTAGGTTTCGTTATGTATCCAATTACAATGCTTGCCAAAGGAAGAGGAAAAGAAGTACACCCAATCATGTACGCATTGTTCTTCGTGTTCATTGCTTACTTCATCTTCCATGATTAATAGATAATATTAACTTGCAGCCACTCCTTTTAAAGGGGTGGCTTTTTGTGTTTTTAATGGGAAGAGCGTATGGGATGGGTAAGCATTCTATTTAAGTCAAAGGTACGTTGTTGACGTAAATAGGGAGGAAAAAATGTATGCAATTAAGTCATATCGTCGTTTTGATGTAAATAGGAGCAAAAATCAAACTATATTTAAGTCAAACCAGCCATTATTTTTTAGAAGAACGGATGATTCGTTCAATGTTTGGAAAAATAATCTAATAAATGTAATTGTAGGAGGCTTTTCCAAATGCCGAGTATCGTATCTGTTAGTACTGCAATACCGCAATATGCAATTCCAAGTAGTGAAACGGAGGAGGTTGTAAAAGAGTTATTTAAAGACTCCTTCCCTGAATTGCATAGACTACTGGCTATATTTAATAACGGACAAATTGAAAAGCGACATTTTGTTGTACCGAAGGAGTGGTTTAAGGGCGATCACTCTTTCACAGAAAAAAATAACTTATATATTGAAGAAGCCACAAGGCTAGGGGGAGAAGCGATTCGAGCTTGTTTACATAATGATAAATTTGCACAAAACATAAAAGAAGAGGAGATTGATGCCATAATATTTGTCTCGAGCTCTGGTATTGCAACCCCGACAATAGATGCACGAATTATGAATCAACTCCCCTTTTCTGCCCATACGAAACGAATTCCATTATGGGGGTTAGGTTGTGCTGGAGGTGCAGCAGGAATGAGCCGAGCTTTTGAATATTGTTTAGCCTATCCTGAAGCAAAGGTACTTCTCCTATGTGTGGAGCTATGCAGCCTAACTTTCCAAAAAAACGATACAAGAAAAAGTAATTTAGTAGGAACCTCTCTCTTTGCCGACGGTGTTTCTTGTGCGTTAGTAATGGGGGATGATGCCATAAAACAGGAAAAGAAGGTTGCAAAAAAACAGACACTACCTCGAATATTAGGAACCCAGTCTACCTTAATGCAAGACTCTTTAGATGTGATGGGGTGGCAGGTGAATAACGACGGTCTTCAAGTCATCTTTTCTAAAGATATTCCAACCATTGTACGTAACTGGTTAGGCCCTAATATAGAGGGATTTCTTGCAAAACACGATCTTAAAACGGAGGATATTGAGCGACTAGTTGCCCATCCTGGAGGGAAGAAAGTGTTGGACAGTATTGAAAAAACAATTGGCTGTGACTCCACGATGACGGATGCTGCACGAGAAGTTCTCCGTAATTTTGGAAATATGTCTTCGGCGACTATTCTCTATGTTTTAAAAGAAATCATGGAGAAAGGGCCTGCTCCTGGAGAGAGGGGATTAATGACTGCATTAGGGCCAGGGTTTAGTTCGGAGCTGTTACTTTTAGAATGGAGGGAATGAAAATGACTATATATTGGGTACTAATTGTACTAGTAATTGGGCAACGTTTACTTGAACTTTTAATAGCAAGAAGAAATGAAGCTTGGATGAAGGGCCAAGGTGCTTTGGAATTTGGGGAGGATCACTATAAATGGATTGTGCTGATGCATGGTAGCTTCTTTGTGTTTTTATCGACTGAGGTTTACTACAGGGGAAGTGAATTAGCAAAATGGTGGTTGCTTGTTGGAAGCTTATTTTTACTGGTACAACTGATGCGCGGTTGGATTCTTTATTCTCTAGGTCCGTATTGGAACACGAAAATACTTGTTTTGCCAGGAAGTAGAATGGTTAAAAAAGGACCATACCGTTGGGTTAAGCATCCGAATTATTGGGTGGTTACATTGGAATTAGCCTTACTCCCAATGATATTTGGTGCTTACTTAACAGCTGTTATTTTTACCATATTGAATGGAATTTTATTGCTCCTCATTAGAATTCCTGCTGAAGAACAAGCCCTATCCATGTTATCGGAGTAAACCATAGTAGAAGAGATAGGAAGTCAATCTGTGATAAGATAGTACAAGCATTGTACTGTCAAAACAGATTGCTTGTCTAAAAGGAGGAGACTTTAGGCAAGAGTAGGGGGACATATGTATGTTAAATACTATACTTGAAAACGCAATCGGGATGATCGTCATTATTTTAGTTATTAACATTGTCTATGTGACGTTGTTTACGATCAGGATGATTTTTACGTTAAAAGGGCAGCGTTACTTTGCTGCATCCGTCAGTGTTATTGAGGTGATCATTTATATCGTTGGTTTAGGGCTAGTCCTAGACAACTTAGGTCAAATACATAATTTAATCGCCTATGCCATTGGGTATGCCATTGGTGTGCTCGTGGGAATGAAGTTGGAAGAAAAGCTCGCCTTAGGTTATATAACCGTCAATGTGATTACAAAGGAGTATGAGCCTGACATACCAAATGCTCTCCGGGACAAAGGTTACGGAGTGACGAACTGGGTTGCTTACGGTCGTGAAGGGGAGCGTTTAATGATGGAAATACTCACGTCGAGGAAATCAGAGGCCGCATTATATAAAACGGTGAAGGAACTGGATCCACACGCCTTTATCATTTCTCATGAAACGAAGGCATTCTTTGGCGGTTTCTGGGTGAAGGGAGTACGAAGGTAATAATATGGGAAAAAAATCGGATAAAAGAGTGGAAAAGTCAAAAGGGAAAAAGCGGTTTGTTGTGGAAGAAGGGGAATCGATCGACGACTGTCTGGAACGGATGAAAAAAGAAGGATATTATCCGGTCAGACGGACGGAAGAGCCGATTTTGCAGGAAGTAAACCGTAATGGAAAAGTGGAAATAGAAACGGCACGGCAGCAAATTGTTTTTGAAGGGAAATTACTCCAGGAAAAATGATTTTATCGAGTTATGCAGGGGAAGGTTAGGGTGAATTTTTATGACCTTGGAAAAGGATCTTATAAGGATGGTCGAATCAGATGAATGGATGATGGGAGTTTTAAAAGCAGCACAAACCCTTCAACTTCCTGATTGGTGGATCTGTGCAGGGTTTGTCCGTTCAAAGGTGTGGGATGTACAACATGGGCTTTCGGAGAGGACACCAATCAATGATGTGGATGTTATCTATTACGACCCCACAAAGGTTGAGAAGAATTATGAGAAACATTTGGAGATGGAATTAAAAGTCATCCACCCAGATATCCCTTGGTCAGTAAAAAATCAAGCAAGGATGCACCATATCAATAGTCTCCCACCGTATGAATCTGCTTCAGACGGGATTGCTCACTTTCCTGAAACAGTAACTGCTTTGGGAGTCAGGTTAACGGGGGATGGTTCGGTGGATTTAACTGCTCCCCACGGAGTGGAGGATGTATTTAACATGGAGGTACGACCAGTGCCGTTATTTAGGGCAGACCCTAAGCTTCGAGAGGTTTACAGGCAGAGGGTTAAGAAGAAAAATTGGCAACATGTATGGCCGGGAGTAGAGATAGTTGAAATTTAGTTTTTGAGTATCCCTCTAGCTCGGAATCAGTAAATAATGTATTAAGATGGTAACGTGTTGATGAGATCTTCTCGAACTCGCTTTCCGCGGGCAACGCTTCAGCCTCCTCGGAGACTACTGAAAAAGGCACGCTCTTCGCCGTTTCAGTAGTCGTAGCAATGTGCGTAGCCGTTGCATGGTTTTAATGTTAGCTTTGAGTGTTTTTCTCAAAGCTAACGCGCAACGAGCGAAGCCATTGCCGATCTTTTTTTCCTGCGGGGTCTTCAGCTGTTGCTTTTCCCGCAGGACTTTGAGATACTTCCTCGAAATAGCCCACGCACGAAGAAAATGTGTGAGCATTTTCGAGGAGTCTCGTTCGCTCCGATCTCATCAACACTAAAATTTAAAAATTAGAATCTCATTCTGAGCAAAAGGGATACCCATTATTTAGTTTTGTAATGTAAGTGATTAAGGGAGTTGGAGGCTTTAGTTGACCTCCAACTCCCTGTTTGGTGTGCTATAATTTCCATGGTGGTTTTTCTTGACCAGCTGGTAATTGCAATTGTTGCTCCGTTTCTTCAGACATTTGTGTCTGCTCTTCATCTTCTTGTTCGTTAGACGACTGGTAGGCAGGCAAATTCACAGCAGTTTGCTCCTGGTAGGAAGCCATATCTGTGCTTGTCATCTGTCTGGTGGATGTGGAGCCTTGATTCATACTTGTTTGCTGAGTGTTTTGTGTGTTTGTCATACCGGTAGAAGTTGTACCTGGATATCCCTGATAAGTCGCAGGCTGTTCATATTGATCGTTAGGGACATTGTGTACTTCATCTGCTAACTGTTCAGCTAGCTCATCTGACTGGGCGAAATAGTGTTTGTTAGGATAACTTGGTTGGCTACTATTGGTAAACTGTTGCTGTTGTCCTTGCTGGCCTTGTTGGTTGCTATATTGAATGACTGATTGAGCAGTCATTTGGTCCACCTGGATCTGCTGATCAAGGTTATGGGGCTGATAATAGCCTTGAGTGATCATATAATCAGCCACTTTTTGCTGAAAAATTACGGCCTGCTGTAGCTGCTGGTTTAATGTTTTTCTCACATCTTCGGAAGTTGCCTCCGTTAAGGCGTAGGCGCAGTTTTTGACACCTGCTTTAGCGGATAGTAATAAATCGGTAGCAATTGCCTGATCAGACATTTGGTTAGCCAAATTCATATAAAACCCCTCCAATTATTGGTTCATGAGTTTTTGCAACATGTGAATATCGTTTTCAGAAGCTTGGATGTCTTGTTGTAATAGGGTTTTTAGTTGTGAATCTTGTGCCATATTGTGCATGACATGGGCTTTATTTAAACAATTTGTTTTAAAGAGGAGCATCTCATGAAGCTCTGCCTTTTCGTGTGTGGCTAATCCTTGATTTACCATGGAATAACACCTCCCGAATAAATGAACCATCTTTGATGGTCACCACTTAGTGTGTGGAGTATAAGGGAGAATATAGAAGGGGGTTGCTGGTAAGAAAGGTGTGGATTAGAAGGTCGGCGTTTGATTGTGACGGGAAACCGGGTTGGTTTTAGTGATTTCACGTTGCAATTGTGGAATTGGAACATGAAAATTATATGTATTAAGAATGTCACGTCGTAAAACTGGAATTGGAACGTGAAAATTATTTATAGTAATAATTTCGCGTCGTAATAATAAGATTACGACGCGAATCAGATTTGTATAAAAATTTTTCCCTTGCAATAACAAAATCAGCAAGTCCAAATGCCAAAAACTGACTTTATTGTTCCTTACCCTCTTCGGGGGCTTTTCTGTGCTTTGTACCTTGCTCAAAAGCATAGGCGTACTTCAATAAATTTGCTTCAGAATAAGCAGTTCCTGTAAAGGTGATGCCAACAGGTTCCCCTTCGCTTGTATACCCCGCTGGTACCGTCACGGATGGATAACCCGCCTTGGCAGGAATACTGGCACCAATGTTATTTGGAAAAACAATGGTATCGACGCCATATTGTGATAATGTAGCATCAATTCCCCCTTCTTTAGATAAATACTGATCTGCTTCTAAACTTTCTAAGTATTTTCGATCCAACAACGTACCGCTGGTATTTTCTGCTTCAATAAGAAGTGTTTGTCCGTATTTAAGCATTGCTTTTGGGAAACGGTAATTATACGTAATAACATCCGACAAAGAGCGAACCTCTCCATTGGCTGCTATATACTCTTTCAGATAATTATTTAAGCCAACTTTAAATTCATGAACTAATACATCATAGGTCCACTTTTCCTCCGTAGAAGGAATGACTACATCCACAACTTCTGCCCCTAGTTCCACGAGTTTGTCTACGGCTTTATTAAGTAATTCGAGTTTATCTCCCTTTATGTAGTCAAAATAAGTGTCCCGCGCAATTCCAATTTTAGCCCCCTTAAGGCCGTTCGTGTCCAGTCTGGAAGTGAAATCAAAGCCACTCACATAATCAACATTTGTTTTCGTAACAGGATCTGTCCCATCTACACCTGTCAAAACGTTAAGGAGTAACGCTGCATCCTTCACTGTTCTAGCCATTGGTCCAGCAGTATCTTGTGTGTGGGAAATGGGGATAATACCTGAACGACTAATTAATCCTACCGTTGGTTTCACTCCCACTAGTGAGTTTTGACTGGCAGGACTTAATATGGATCCTGATGTTTCTGTTCCAACAGCAACAACGGCTAAATTGGCGGCAATGGAACTACCTGAACCGGAACTGGAACCACCGCAATCAAAACCTTCACCATAAGGATTCTTCACTTGACCGCCTCGGGAGCTGTAGCCACTAGGCATTCCTTGTGTCATAAAGTTGGCCCATTCCGTCATATTCGTTTTCCCTAAAATAACGGCACCTGCCTCCCGTAATTTTTTCACGAGAAAAGCATCCTTTACGGCATAGGAATCCTTCATGGCAAGTGACCCGGCGCTTGTATGCATTCTATCAGCTGTTGCAATATTGTCTTTAATTAGTACGGGAATCCCGTGCAAAAGACTACGAGGACCTGATACACTTCGCTCCAAGTCTAACGCTTCAGCTATTTGTAGCGCATCTGGATTCACCTCTAAAATAGAGTTAACGCCCCTTTCACCTTGATCCACTTGTGCGATCCGATACAAATATAGAAGGACTAGTTCTTTGGAGCTTAGCCCTCCTTCAGAGAATTTTAATTGAATATCATCGATTGTAGTCTCATTTAGCCAAGTATTATACAGTTCATTTAGTTTTGGATTTTTCATTCACCTTAACCTGCCTCTCTACCTTTAATACCTCTTATTGTAACAATAGAATGTTGTTTTTCACAAAAAATAAGTGTATTTCAATTATTGAATAATGTCTGCCGTAGGGAAACAAATGTGAATGACTGGAAGAAAATCTCACATTATTTTCCGGTAAAATCCGAACGATGGACCACCTCCTTTGAAAAACGTTCGAATTTTGGTTGATTTTTAAAACTCGGCTTGTTAAGATAGACATAGTGATAATAAATAAATATACCTCATATAATCCACGGGGATATGGCCCGGAAGTTTCTACCTGATGACCGTAAATCATCGGACTATGAGGGCGACTGCGTGCTTACTTATGACGGCATTTTATTTTATTAATATAATAATGCCGTTGGAATGATTTATTTTACACGTGTTCTTTGTCCCCTCAGAATAGACAGAAGAACACGTTTTTTTTATGGGCTTTTTTAAAAGCAGACCGACCATGCAACGGCTGCGCTAATTGCTACGGCAACTCAACTACTAAGAATGTGCCTTTTCAGTTGACTCCGAGGAGGCTCCACAACCTCCCGCGGAAAGCGAGTGGACTGTAGTGGGCTCTGGCGGAGCTATTTATAAAATAGGAGGGCTTTACCATGACTGCAAAAGTTGGCGTCATTATGGGATCCACATCGGATTGGGAAACAATGAAAAACACCGTTGAAACGTTGGAAGAACTAAAAGTACCTTATGAAAAAAAGGTGGTTTCTGCACACCGGACTCCTGACTATATGTTCGAATATGCAGAAACGGCCTTGGAAAGGGGTTTAGAAGTGATAATTGCCGGGAGCGGGAGGGGCAGCTCACCTTCCAGGAATGGTAGCAGCGAAAACAATCTTGCCCGTAATTGGTGTGCCAGTCCAGTCGAGAGCACTTCAAGGAATGGATTCACTCCTATCCATTGTCCAAATGCCTGCAGGTGTGCCTGTTGCAACAGTAGCAATTGGTAAAGCGGGGGCTGTTAATGCAGCGCTTTTGGCTGCTCAGCAATTAGCGGTTCACGACCCAGCCTTAAGACAACGCTTGGAAGAGCGCCGGCAAGCAAAACAAAAAGAAGTATTGGAAAATGGTGAATTACTATGAGTGGAAAATGGATAGAGCCAGGTAAAACCATTGGCATACTAGGTGGTGGACAGTTGGGTAGAATGATGGCTTTATCTGCAAGGGAAATGGGGTATGGTGTAGCTGTACTAGATCCAGCACCTAATTCACCTTGTGGGCAGGTTGCGGACCTTCAAGTAGAAGCAGCCTACAATGATCTTTCAGGAGCAGAACAACTTGCAAAAGTCTGTGATGTACTTACTTATGAATTTGAAAATATAGATGCACAAACTGCGAAATGGCTGGAGGAAAACTTGTACTTACCACAAGGAAGCGAACTTCTCTCCATCACGCAAGACAGGCTAACGGAGAAGGCCGCGATTAGTTCTTATCAAGTACCTGTTGTCCCGTACCGTGCCATTCATACGCATAAAGATTTGGAGGAAGCTGTTGAAGAATTGGGGCTTCCAGCCGTCTTGAAAACAACACGGGGCGGTTACGATGGAAAGGGCCAAAGGGTAATTCGTGAATCATCTCAGCTAAATCAAATTTGGGATGACATGCAAGGAAGTGGGCCATTTGTTTTAGAGGCATGGATTCCATTTGATAAGAAGTATCTGTAATTGTAACAAGAAGTGTTAGGGGAGAAACTTCTACTTTTCCAATTGCGGAAAATATTCATATTAACAATATATTGTATCAGACCATTGTCCCTGCAAGGGTTTCGTCCAAGGTAGAAGCTGAAGCTGTTAAGATGGCAACGAAGCTGGCAGAATCGCTCAATTTAGTGGGAACGTTGGCCGTCGAAATGTTCGTCGTTGGTGAAGAACTGTATGTGAATGAACTTGCTCCTCGCCCCCATAACTCTGGACACTATACGATAGATGCTTGTGAAACATCTCAATTTGATCAGCACATTCGTGCTATCTGTGGTTGGCCGCTTGGAAGTACAGAATTACTAAAGCCAGTGGTAATGGTTAACATATTAGGAGAACACATACCTAACGTACTAACCCATATTCGAGACCTTAAAGGTGGGCACCTACATCTTTACGGGAAAAAA
This sequence comes from Bacillus sp. (in: firmicutes), assembly GCA_021208645.1. Classification (GTDB taxonomy): domain Bacteria; phylum Bacillota; class Bacilli; order Bacillales; family Salisediminibacteriaceae; genus Evansella. The sequence goes on from JAJOJL010000135.1 coordinate 23,518, forward strand.
GAAGCAAAGCAAGGTAGGAAGATGGGCCATGTCAATGTACTTGCCGATTCAGTCGAACAAGCCCTAGTAGAAGTTAACAACTCGCCGATTTGGAAAGCAGATTGAAGCAGTAAAAACATAGGAACTCATACATCTAGGAGGAAAATAATCATGATTGAACGTTATACACGCCCAGAAATGGGTGCAATATGGACAGAAGAAAATCGTTTTCAGGCATGGCTTGAAGTAGAAATTCAAGCATGTGAAGCATGGGCAGAACTAGGGGACATTCCTAAAGAGGACGTTGCAAAAATCCGTGAAAATGCTGGATTTGATGTGGAACGAATTAAAGAAATAGAAGAAGAAACACGTCATGATGTCGTTGCCTTTACGAGAGCTGTTTCCGAAACTTTAGGAGAAGAAAGAAAATGGGTTCACTACGGTCTAACCTCTACAGATGTAGTGGATACAGCATTGTCCTACTTGCTTCGTCAGGCAAATGAAATTATTGAAAAAGACATTATTAACTTTATCGAAATTCTAAAGGAAAAAGCTAAGGAACATAAAATGACGGTCATGATGGGTAGGACCCATGGTGTTCATGCTGAGCCAACCACCTTTGGTTTAAAGCTTGCCCTTTGGTATGAAGAAATGAAGCGAAACCTAGAGCGTTTTCGTGCTGCTGCTGAAACAGTACGTGTAGGGAAAATCTCAGGCGCTGTTGGAACCTATGCCAACATCGACCCCTTCGTTGAAAAATATGTCTGTGAAGGATTAGGGCTGGAAGCTGCACCAATTTCCACTCAAACATTGCAGCGGGACCGCCATGCACACTATATGGCGACGTTATCGTTGATTGCTTCTTCCATTGAAAAGATGGCAGTAGAAATTCGTGGATTACAAAAAAGTGAAACGCGGGAAGTGGAAGAATTTTTTGCAAAAGGTCAAAAAGGATCTTCCGCAATGCCCCATAAACGTAACCCAATCGGGTCAGAAAATATGACGGGATTGGCTCGAGTTATCCGTGGTCACATGATAACAGCATATGAAAATGTAAGCTTATGGCACGAAAGGGATATTTCCCACTCTTCTGCTGAACGAGTGATTTTACCAGATGCGACGATTCTGTTGAACTATATGTTAAACCGCTTCGGTAACATTGTGAAAAACTTGACAGTGTTCCCAGACAACATGAAACGAAACATGGATAGAACGTACGGATTAATTTATTCACAACGTGTTTTGTTGACGCTCATTGACAAAGGGATGGTAAGAGAAGAGGCTTACGATTTAGTACAGCCAAAAGCGATGGAAGCGTGGGAAAAAGCGGTACCGTTCCGAAGCTTAGTGGAGAGAGATGAGCAAATCATGAGTCAGCTTTCCAAAGAAGAACTGGATGACTGCTTCGATTATAACCATCACTTAAAGCATGTAAATACGATTTTTGAGCGTTTAGGATTAAACGACTAAGGTGTCAAAGGTGCTACCTAATAGCACCTCTGCAATCTGTGAAAAACTAGTATTGCCAATCTTGTAACTATTGGAGGACTTCCAAATGACAGCAGTAAAAGGTGAATGCCTATATGAAGGCAAAGCAAAGCGCATATATGCTACAAACGAAGACAGTGTGCTCTGGGTAGAGTATAAGGACGAAGCGACAGCTTTTAATGGGGAGAAGAAAGACGTACTGGAAGGAAAGGGACGTTTAAATAATGAAATTAGTTCCCTAATTTTTGCCCAATTAAAAGAAGAGGGTATCGACAGTCACTTTATTAAGCGTTTATCCTCCAACGAACAGTTAGTGAAAAAAGTAGAGATTATCCCATTGGAAGTCGTCGTTCGGAATGTGGCGGCAGGTAGTTTGGTTAAGCGTCTCGGAATTGATCGTGGAACAAACTTCGAACCACCATTTGTTGAATTTTACTTGAAGGACGATGCATTAGGCGATCCACTCATTACAGAAGACCATATTCGTGTTATGGATCTGGCAACGGTGGAAGAAGTGACGCAGCTAAAAGCCATGGCATTGAAGGTAAATGATCACCTTAAACGTTTGTTTAAAAATATTAACATTCAATTAGTAGACTTTAAGTTAGAGTTTGGTAGAGATAACAATGGAGCAATTTTATTGGCAGACGAGATCTCTCCAGACACATGCCGACTGTGGGATGAAAAAACTGGGGAATCCTTCGATAAAGATTTATTCCGTTTTCAACTTGGGAATTTGCAAGAGGGCTATGAAACTATTCTTACTCGACTAGGGGGACAAAAATAATGTTATTTGAAGTAAAAGTATATGTATCGTTAAAAGAAGCGGTATTAGATCCAGCAGGAACAGCAGTAAAAAGTTCGTTACATCACCTTGGCTATAAAGGTGTAGAGGACGTTCGTATCGGTAAAGTAATGACATTGCAAATTGAAAGCAGTCAAGAAATGATTGAAGCTACCGTTACAGAAATGTGTGAAAAACTTTTAGCAAACCCTGTTATCGAAGACTATCGTTTTGAAATTGAGGAGGTAGTTTCTCAATGAAGTTTGCAGTCATCGTGTTTCCAGGCTCCAATTGCGACCTAGACATGTACCATGCAGTCAAAGATGAACTTGGTGTAGAGGCAGAATATGTATGGCATGATGAAACAAGCCTAGATGGATTTGACGGTGTACTGTTGCCTGGAGGATTCTCCTATGGTGACTACCTCCGTACAGGTGCCATTGCTCGATTTTCACCGATTATGGATGCAGTAGTGAAAGCTGCGGAAGCAGGAAAGCCTGTACTTGGCGTTTGTAACGGATTCCAAATTTTATTGGAGGCAGGGCTTTTACCAGGTGCAATGCGACGAAACCGCAATCTTAAATTTATATGCCGTCCAGTAAAGCTTGTAGTGGAAAACAATGACACCATGTTTACAAACAGCTATAAAAAAGATCAGGAAATTACGATTCCAGTTGCCCATGGGGAAGGCAATTACTACTGTGACGAAGAAACATTAGCAACATTAAAAGCAAACAATCAAATCGTTTTTTCATATAAGCAAGATATTAACGGTTCCGTTAACGATATTGCTGGAATTACAAATGAAGCAGGAAACGTGTTAGGTATGATGCCGCATCCGGAAAGAGCTGTTGATAGCTTACTAGGCTCTGACGACGGATTAACTTTATTTAAATCGATTTTAAGCCATTGGAGGGAACGCAATGCAATTACTTTATGAACCAACTCCGCAAATGATTAAAGAACAACGTATCTATGCTGAAATGGGTTTATCAGATGCTGAATTTGAGATGGTAGAAACTATTCTTGGTCGTCTACCTAATTATACGGAAATTGGACTTTTTTCCGTCATGTGGTCAGAGCATTGCAGCTATAAGAACTCCAAAGTAGTGTTGAAGAAATTCCCGACGACAGGGGAAAAAGTACTTCAAGGGCCAGGAGAAGGGGCCGGAATTATTGACATTGGTGACGAACAGGCCGTTGTATTTAAAATTGAAAGCCATAACCACCCGTCTGCCATTGAGCCGTATCAAGGAGCAGCAACAGGGGTTGGAGGAATCATCCGTGACGTTTTCTCCATGGGAGCGCGTCCTGTTGCTCTCTTAAACTCGTTACGATTCGGAGAACTGAAGAATCCACGAGTAAAATACTTGTTTGAAGAAGTAGTGGCAGGAATTGCAGGCTACGGTAACTGTATCGGTATTCCTACTGTAGGGGGAGAGGTTCAATTTGACCCTTGCTACGAAGGTAACCCATTAGTTAATGCCATGTGCGTTGGCTTAATTGACCATAAGGACATTCAAAAGGGGCAGGCAAAAGGTGTCGGAAACTCTGTTATCTATGTTGGTGCCAGCACAGGCCGTGATGGAATTCACGGTGCTACGTTTGCGTCAGAGGAATTAAGTGAGGCGTCAGAGGCAAAGCGTCCAGCAGTGCAGGTAGGCGATCCGTTTATGGAAAAACTGTTACTGGAAGCATGTTTAGTAGCGATTAAAAACGATGCCCTTGTTGGAATTCAAGATATGGGTGCAGCAGGGTTAACATCCTCTTCAGCAGAGATGGCCAGTAAAGCAGGCTCTGGGATTGAAATGGATTTAGATAAAGTACCACAGCGTGAAAAAGGGATGACTGCATATGAAATGATGCTTTCAGAGTCCCAAGAAAGAATGCTTCTTGTAGTGGAAGCAGGCCGTGAACAAGAAATGATCGATATTTTTGAACGATGGGGTCTAGAAGCAGTAGTGGTTGGCCGTGTAACAGATGATAAAAAGCTACGCCTCCTTCATAAAGGGGAAGTAGTGGCAGACGTACCGGTAGACGCATTGGCAGAAGATGCACCAGTTTATCATAAGCCGTCTGCGGAACCTGCTTACTTTGCTCAGTTCCAACAGGAAGAAGCGTTCCAACCGCAAGTAGCGAACGTTGGTGAAACATTAAAAGAGCTATTAGCACAACCGACCATTGCAAGTAAAGAATGGGTATATGACCAGTATGATTATATGGTACGAACAAATACGGTTGTTGCACCTGGCTCCGATGCTGCTGTTTTACGTATTCGCGGCACAGAAAAGGCGTTGGCAATGACTACAGATTGTAACTCCCGTTATATTTATTTAGATCCAGAAGAAGGTGGGAAAATCGCTATCGCAGAAGCAGCAAGAAACCTTGTTTGCTCTGGAGCGAAACCACTTGGAGTTACAGACTGCTTAAACTACGGCAACCCGGAAAAACCCGAAATTTTCTGGCAACTGGAAAAGTCAACAGATGGATTAAGCGAAGCTTGTCGAGTCCTTGATACGCCGGTTATCGGTGGAAATGTATCGTTATATAACGAAACGAACGGAGTTGCCGTTTATCCAACACCGGTCATTGGGATGGTTGGTCTTGTGGAACATGTGGACCATATTACAAAACAGCAATTCCAAAACGCTGGTGACTTGATTTATGTAATTGGAGAAGCGGGGGATGACTTTGGTGGAAGCGAACTGCAAAAGCTTCAAAACGGTCATATTTCTGGTAAAGCACCGGCCATTGATTTAAATGTAGAGAAACTACGTCAAGATCAAGTTTTAGCTGCGATTCAAGCAGGAACGGTGGCATCTGCTCATGATTTAGCCGAAGGTGGATTCCTCGTTGCGTTAGCGGAGTGTACGTTTGGTACAAACTTTGGTGCAGAAGTGACGATGAACGGCGAAGATGTGGTGAAGGAAAGCTTTGCAGAAACACCATCTCGCTATCTTATTACCGTTTCTCCTGAGAAAAAAGAGCAGTTTGAGGCTATAGTTCCTGAAGCGGTACAAATCGGGGAAGTAACGACTGGCAATAATCTGAGGGTCGTTGATAAAGCTGGCAATGTTGTCGTAGAAGAAGAGGTACAACAACTTGAAGACACATGGAGAGGTGCCATTTCATGCTTGCTGAAATAAAAGGACTAAATGAAGAATGTGGTGTTTTTGGCGTGTGGGGTCATAAAGACCCTGCACCGATTGCCTATTATGGATTGCACAGTCTCCAGCATAGGGGACAAGAAGGAGCTGGCATCGTTGTAAGTGACGGGGAAAAGCTATTAGCTCATAAAGGTATGGGATTAGTAAACGAAGTTTTTGCCAAAGGTGAAATCAAAAATATGCCAGGAAAAGGGGCAATTGGCCACGTTCGTTATACAACGGCAGGAGGAAGCAGCCTATTAAATGTGCAGCCGTTTGTTTTTAATTCAACTACTGGTAGTCTGGCTCTTGCCCATAATGGAAATTTAGTCAATGCCAATGCCTTAAAGCACCAGCTAGAAAGACAAGGAAGTATCTTTCAAACCACATCAGACACAGAAGTAGTTGCCCATCTTATTAAACGAAGTGGGTACGAAACGATTGAAGAACGAATTAAGAATGCTTTAACGATGGTCAAGGGTGCTTATGCATTTTTGTTTATGGTAGAAGGAAAATTGATGGCAGCACAAGATCCAAATGGACTTCGACCTTTATCCATTGGGAAACTAGGAGAGGCTTATGTCTTATCTTCGGAGACGTGTGCCTTTGATATTATTGGAGCGGAGTATGTACGGGAAGTGGAACCTGGTGAGTTAGTGATCATCGACGATGAAGGACTTCGCAGTGAGCGTTTTTCTTCTTCTCCAAAACGAGCGATCTGTTCCATGGAATATGTGTATTTTGCACGTCCAGACAGTAACGTGGACCAAATTAACGTCCACCATGCTCGGAAAAATCTAGGAAAGCAGTTAGCTATGGAACACCCTGTTGAGGCGGATGTAGTGACAGGTGTGCCTGATTCCAGTATTTCAGCAGCTATTGGCTATGCGGAAAAAACAGGAATTCCCTACGAGCTTGGGTTAATCAAAAATCGTTATGTTGGCAGAACTTTCATTCAGCCTTCTCAAGAGCTAAGGGAGCAAGGGGTTAAAATGAAGTTGTCTGCTGTTCGAGGCGTGGTGGAAGGAAAGCGCGTCGTCATGATCGATGACTCCATCGTGAGAGGTACTACAAGCCGAAGAATTGTTAAATTACTTCGTGAAGCAGGAGCAAAGGAAGTTCATGTAAGAATTAGTGCACCGCCAATAACAAATCCTTGTTTTTACGGGATTGATACCTCTACAAAAGGTGAACTCATTGCCGCAGTAAAATCTGTGGAAGAAATACGTGAAGAAATCGGTGCTGATACACTCGAGTTTTTTAAGTGTAGAAGGATTGCAAGAAGGAATTGGTCGTCCTGAACATTTAGAAAACCGTGGACAATGTCTCGCTTGCTTTACAGGACAATATCCAACGGAAATCTATCCAGATACAGATCATCCACAAGAGAAATACTAAATGGAAAAGAAAAAGTGGCGCTTTTCCACTTTTTCTTTTCCATTGAAGCAATGAGCGGAGCCTTCGCAATCTTTAAAAAGCCTGATAGGAGGGGGGCTCCTATCAGGCGCGCGACGAGCGAAGCCATTGCAAATGATATAAAGGGAACTGAAAAAAGTGGTGCTTTTCCACTTTTTCTTTTCCATATACTAAGGAGCGGGATAATCATGTCGAAAGCGTATGAATCGGCTGGCGTTAATATAGAAGCGGGCTATGAAGGGGTACGTCGTATAAAAAAGCATGTTGAATCAACGAGACGGCCGGAAGTTCTTGGTGGATTGGGAGGGTTTGGCGGATTATTTGATCTTTCTTCCTTTTCGTACAAGGAGCCTGTCCTCGTTTCTGGTACAGATGGAGTAGGAACGAAACTACTAATCGCTCAAGAAATGGGAAAACATGACACCATCGGAATTGATGCGGTCGCCATGTGCGTCAATGATATCGTTGTTCAAGGTGCGTCACCGTTATTTTTCCTCGATTACTTAGCTTTAGGTGTAAATGACCCAGAAGTGGTAGAACAGGTTGTTGCTGGAATTGCAGAAGGCTGCAGACAGGCAGGGGCTGCGTTAATTGGCGGTGAGACGGCAGAAATGCCTGGTCTTTATAAGCCGGAAGAATATGATGTGGCTGGATTTGTTGTAGGAATTGCTGAAAAAAGTGAGCTCTTCAATCCTGCAAATGTTTCTGAAGGTGACGTGTTAATCGGAATTCCTTCTAGTGGCGTCCATAGTAACGGTTTTTCATTAGTGCGAAAGATTGTCGCAGAACAAGGGTTAAGCTGGCAGGACACTATTGAAGGTACGGATTTATCGTTGGGAGAAGTATTCCTTGAACCAACCCGTATTTACGTGAAGACGCTCCAACCGTTTTTTTCCACAGGAAAAATACTGGCAGCCGCCCACATTACTGGGGGCGGAGTAATTGAAAATGTGCCGCGAATGCTCCCAGAAGGACTCGGTGCTGAAATTGATACGGACGCATGGGAAGTCCCTGCTGTATTTAAGTGGCTCGTTGAAAAGGGTAATCTTGATCCACTAGATTTATATGAAACGTTCAATGCGGGAATAGGCCTTGTGTTAACGGTAAAAGGGACAGAAGTAAATGCCGTTATGAACACGCTAAAGGAGAATGGTGAAGCACCAGTTGTGCTTGGACGTGTTATTGAAGGCGTAGGAGTCACCCTTAAAGGAGCTGGAGTCGAATGAATCTAGCGGTGTTTGCATCTGGAAATGGCAGTAATTTCGAAGCTGTTGTGGGGGCAATAAAACGGGGAGAAATTGATGGAGAGGTGAAGCTCCTTGTTTGTGATAAGGAGCAAGCCTATGCCATTGAACGAGCCCGAAACCATGGAATTCCCGTGTTTGTTTTTAACCCGAAAAATTATTTAGGGAAAGAGGCATACGAGGGGGAAATACTACAGCAGTTAGCGAAATATAAAGTAGAGTTGATAATTTTAGCTGGATATATGCGATTAATCGGGCCAACCTTACTAGAGGCATATGAACAACGAATTCTTAATATCCACCCGTCGTTATTACCATCTTTTCCAGGCCTTGATGCGATCGGTCAAGCCTTTGAGGCGAAAGTGAAGGTAAGTGGTGTTACTGTCCATTATGTTGACGCAGGTATGGATACGGGTCCAATTATTGAGCAGGAGCCTGTCCGACTTGAAGAAGGGGACACTCGTCAGGAGTTTCAGGAAAAAATTCAGCAAGTAGAGCATCAATTGTATCCAGAGGTAATTCAGGGTGTGATTGAAAAGATAAGGAGCGTGTAACGGTGAAGAAGAGAGCATTAGTTAGTGTTTCAGACAAAACAGGAATCATTGAGTTTGTACAAAAACTAGAGGACTTAGGCATTGAGATTATTTCAACAGGTGGTACAAAAAAAGCTTTAGCGGAAGCGGGAGTTAAGGTCATTGGAATTGAAGATGTAACGGAATTCCCTGAAATGATGGATGGCCGTGTCAAAACATTGCACCCTGCTATCCATGGTGGGTTATTGGCGAAACGTGACAACCCTGCTCACATGGCTGCAGCGAAAGAGCACGAAATTGAAATGATTGATTATGTCATTGTAAACTTATATCCTTTCCAGGAGACCATTGAAAATCCTGATTCTACTTTTGCAGACGCCATTGAAAATATTGATATTGGCGGCCCTTCCATGATTCGCTCGGCAGCGAAAAACCATGCTTCTGTTGCTGTAATTGTGGACGCAGCAGATTATGGTGTTGTGTTGGAAGAGCTAGAAGCTGATGGTGAATTGTCTGAACAACGAAAACGAAAGCTTGCTGCTAAAGCTTTCCGTCATACAGCTTCCTATGATGCTTTAATTGCTGAATTTTTAACAAAGCAAGTGGGGGAGGAAGCCCCAGAAAAACTTACTGTAACATATAATTTGAAGCAAACGCTACGATACGGAGAAAATCCACATCAAAACGCAAGCTTTTATGTGAGACCATTAGGGAATCCTACTTCCGTTGCACGTGCTACTCAGCTTCATGGAAAAGAGCTTTCCTATAATAATATTAATGATGCAAATGCTGCGTTGGCGGTAGTCCGTGATTTTCAAGAACCAGCGGTTGCGGCGATCAAACATATGAATCCTTGTGGTGTCGGTGTAGGGGAAACGGTGTATGACGCGTTTATGAAAGCCTATGAAGCAGATCCTGTTTCTATTTTTGGTGGGATTATTGCTTCCAACCACCCGGTGGATGGAGCAACTGCTGAAAAAATGAAAGAAATCTTCTTAGAGATTATTATTGCTCCAGATTTTACGGAGGAAGCATTGGAGATTTTGAAAGTAAAAAAGAATCTTCGTTTATTGAAGCTAGATTTAAGGAAAAACAAACCTTCCGAGCGTTTTATTACGAGCGTATCAGGGGGAGCATTAGTACAAGAAGTGGATACATTGACGTTTGAAGATGTGTCTGTTACGAACCCTACAAAACGGGAGCCGACGGAAGAAGAATGGAAGCAAATGAAAATGGCTTGGAAAGTGGTTAAGCATGTTAAGTCTAATGCAATTGTCTTGGCTCGTGAAGATCAAACGATCGGAGTTGGTGCCGGTCAAATGAATCGAGTTGGTTCGGCGAAGATTGCCATCGAACAAGCGGGAGATAAGGCGAGTGGCTCCGTCATGGCGTCAGATGCTTTCTTCCCAATGAGCGACACAGTAGAGGCAGCAGCGAAAGCTGGAATTACGGCCATTATTCAGCCAGGTGGATCAGTGAGAGACCAAGAATCGATTGATAAAGCTGATGAGTATGGCATTGCCATGGTCTTTACTGGAGTAAGACATTTTAAACATTAATGGAAGTACGGAAAATCGCTTTTGCACGAAAATTAATGAATAAAAGGGAGCGAGGGTTTTGAGAGTACTTGTTATTGGTAGCGGAGGCAGAGAACATGCCATCTGCTGGAAGCTACAGCAATCACCGAAAGTAACAGAAGTTTTTGCTGCTCCAGGCAGTTCAGGTATGAATGCAGATGGAGTTACTGCCGTAAATGTTAGGGAAAATGATCATGAGGCGCTGATTCAATTTGCGAAAGAAAACGGAGTAGACCTAACAATCGTTGGCCCGGAGGCTCCCCTTGTAAACGGCATCGTCGATGTTTTTCAACAAGAAGGGTTAACGATTTTCGGCCCATCTAAAAAAGCAGCATTGTTAGAGGGCAGTAAACAATTCGCTAAAGAAATTATGAAGAAATATAAGATTCCTACTGCAGAATATGAGGCATTTACGAACTTGGAGGAAGCGCGGGCGTATGTCATGAAGCAAGGTGCACCGATTGTAGTGAAGGCTGATGGTTTGGCTGCTGGTAAAGGGGTCATTGTTGCAGAAACTGTTGATGAGGCGCTGGCAGCTTTAGAGGATATCATGGGGAACCGTGCATTCGGTGAAGCAGGTGCCAGTGTCGTAATTGAAGAATGTTTGCGTGGAGAAGAACTTTCTTTGATGGGATTTGTACATGGGGAAACGGTCGTGCCAATGGTTCCTGCTCAAGACCATAAGCGTGCCTTTGATGGTGACGAAGGTCCTAACACAGGCGGGATGGGGGCCTATTCACCGGTGCCCCATATTCCTGAGGGTTTAGTAAGAGAAGCGGAAGAGACTATTTTGCGTCCCATGGCTTCGGCGATGGTGGAAGAAGGCGTTTCTTTTACAGGTATTTTGTATGCTGGGTTAATGATGACCGAATCGGGACCGAAGGTAATTGAGTTTAACGCTCGGTTCGGCGATCCAGAGACACAGGTTGTATTGCCACGACTGGAAACAGATTTGGTAGATGTGATTGAGGCCGTTATGGCTGGAGAAGAGCTGTCGTTGGCTTGGTCGGAAAAAGCATGTGCAGGTGTTGTTCTTGCGTCAGAAGGCTATCCTGGACATTATGATAAAGGTGCTGTGATTGGTCCTTTGCCGGAGGTTACTGAAGGCCAGAAGTGGTTCCACGCCGGAACTGCAGGCGGTGGAGATGGCGATGGTGAAGGGTGGCTAACGAACGGAGGTCGCGTCCTTCTCTTATCCACCCTCGGGGAAAACTTGTCGGATGCCCTTGTCAATACGTATGGTGTATTGAATAGTCAGGAATGGAACGGGTTGTTTTACCGGACAGACATTGGTCATCGAGCGGTGAAGTTATCTAAATAGAATAGGTTTTTGATTGAAGAGTTGCGGTATGAGGGGGATTTCCTGAATGCCGCTTTTTTTTTTGTTTTTTTTTGGTTTTGAGGGTTTTTACAAAACTATTGTAGAAATGGATTCTTCAAAGACAGGCTAGGGGTGCTGTTTTTGGGAAAAGCGGGTGTTTGAACCCAATTCAAGACATCAAAGTGGCAATTAAAACAAGCTGCCCAACCAAAAGGCAGCTTGTTACAAAACTATCTTAATATTACTGCTGAACATCCGCAGGAGCTTCTGCGCCAGTATCCACTTCTTCATAATATTCATCATCATAATCTTCATCTTCTTCGTAGTAATACACCGATTCCTCAAATAAATACGTTAACGGGCAAAATCGTGTAATCCCTTCAGCGACCTTCATGGCTCCTAAAATACAAGCAACAAAAGGCATGGTTTCATAAGGTCTTTTGACCAGCTTTGACGTTGCCCATGCAACGATTGTCAACCCACAGGTAATTCGAACTAACGCATTTACTAAACCGATATTCTGTCTCATTTTCTAACCTCCAAATTTAACGAATTTGTAATATAATCTTTTAACGAATTAAAGTGAAAGTATGTTACGATAAGAAATAACATTTCATGAATTTGGGTGATGGAGATGGTTAAAAGGCTTTTCACATTATTGGACAAAAAAAAGAAATTCGCAGGCAACTAGAAGTTGTTCGAGGAAATATATCACCAACAAAGCTCATTATAAATGCCACATGGTTAAACAGCGTGAGAAAATGCTGGATGAAAGGGAATATATGGATTTATAATGATCGGATTATTTATGTTGGAGATGAACTCCCAAAATGTAAATCAGAACAAATGGAAGTATTTGATGCTTCCAATTTATTAGCTGTACCAGGATATATTGAACACCATGCTCACCCGTTTCAGTTATATCATCCCCTTACATTGGCTCAATATGCATCAGAACGGGGAACGACGACCCTGATTAACGATAATTTATTTTTGTTTTTACATTTATCGAAAAAGAAAGCGCTTACTTTAATTGAGGATATACAAAAAACACCGGCAACTATGTTGTGGTGGGCTCGTTATGACGCACAAACAGAATTAAACAACGGTGATGATATTTTCTCCTATTCCAATATGAAGGCATGGCTGGATCATCCGTATGTTGTCCAAGGAGGGGAACTGACTGATTGGCTTAGCGTCCTAAATGGGGATGACAACATTCTCCATTGGATGCAGGAGACAAAGGATGTGAGAAAGCCAATCGAAGGACATTTTCCTGGTGCTGGGGAAAAAACTTTAACACAGATGGCTCTATTAGGTGTTGATGGTGATCACGAGTCAATGTCCGGTGAGGATGTCCTTAAACGGTTGGATATGGGAATGGCCACATCCATTCGTTATTCTTCCATTCGTCCTGATTTGCCCAAAATACTATCTGAACTGCACGAAATTGGTTTTGACCAATATAATCGTCTGTTAATGACAACAGACGGCTCTCCACCTGCTTTTATGAAAGAAGGGGTGATGGACCACCTTATTAAGCTTGCTGTTGAAAATGGTGTGCCTTTTATGGAAGCGGTTGGTATGTGTACGTTTAATGTTGCCAAGCATTATCATATGGATGATGTCTTAGGAATGATTGCACCTGGGAGACTTGCAAATATTAACTTCCTTACTTCGGAAGAACAACCGTTACCTGCACATGTACTGGCCAAGGGAGAATGGGTGCGAAGAGATCATCAAGGTTGCTTCCCAAAAAAGGCATTCCCTTGGGAAAACTATGATTTAAAGTCGTTGGAGATTGATTGGGAGCTAACAGAGGAAGACTTCCACTTTTCCTTGCCTGTTGGGCTGGAAATGGTAAATGAGGTAATTGTTAAGCCTTACAGAATTACACAAGATTTAACAAATATCAGTTTAAAAGAAGATAGTAATGAATGCTTCTTTATGTTCGTGGACCGTAAAGGGAAATGGACTGTTAGCACAGCAGTTAAAGGATTTGCCAAAAATATCTATGGCTTTGCCAGTTCCTACTCCAATACTGGCGATATTATCTTAATTGGGAAAAGTAAAGAAGGAATTCTCAAAGCCTTTAAAGAATTAAAGAAACAGGGCGGAGGGATTGTACTCCTTGATTCCAATAATCCTGCCGTTACAATACCATTAAGTTTGTCAGGCCTTATGTCTGAAAGTTCCATGGAAACTATTGCTGAAGAGGAAGATAGACTAAAAGAGGCGTTAACAGAACGAGGCTACCCCTTTAATGACCCTATTTACAGTTTGTTATTTTTCTCGGCTACACACTTACCTTATATTCGAATTACACAAAAAGGGATCTTTGATGTGAAAAAGAAAAAAGTACTCTTTCCTTCGATTATGCGTTAAACTATAAAAGTAGATAGGGAAAGGCTGGTATTTGCTGATGATTACAAGAAGCAAGATTCTGATCATAGTTTTGATTATTTTTGTTCTTTCCCTTGTTGCTTGTAAGCAGGAGGAGCAAGCTGCTGACGAACTAGGCGAACAACAAGCGGTGGAATTAGAACATGAGCCAGAACCAAAACCAGACCCAGAGCTGGAGCCGGAGATTGGAACAACCTACCCTTTAACGGGATTGGAGGCACCTGATGATCTGGAGGAGTACCGAGCATTTGGAGTGATGATAGAGAACTCCGTTCATGCTAGACCGCAGTCTGGGCTTTTCATGGCCGATCTAGTTTATGAGGTTTTATCTGAAGGATCAATTACACGTTTGCTTGCCTTCTATCATAGTCAACAACCAGATTTGATTGGACCAATAAGAAGTGCAAGAAGCTATTATGTTCATTTAAACAAAGGGTATGATGCCGTGTATGTAGCTGCCGGTGGTAGTCCAGGAGGATTACAACTAGCACAAAGTGATTATGTTGATAATATATCTGGGTTAGCCTATGATGGAAGATATTTTAGTCGTTCAGCAACTCGACAGGCACCTCATAATATGTACACTTCCTACCAAGATTTACTTGCGGCAGCGGAGCACAGAGGAATTGACATGAGTGGCGCACCCCCGGAATTGTATTTTGAAGATGAGCTAATAGATGGGGAGCGGGACGAGGCATTAAAGCTTGAAATAAAGTATGGATCTTCCACAAATAACGTTCAATATGAATATGATGATGCTTTAAATAGGTATATTAGATTTAATGGAGGACAACGAATAGAAGATCTAGAAACGGGTGACCCAATAACACCTAGGAATATATTTATCGTTGAAGCAAGTCATCGAGTCATCCCAAAAGGGGAAAACCATATAGATGCAGGTTCCCAAAGACGGGAAATTGATACAGAGTCAGGTGGAAGAGGCTTATTGATTCAAGACGGCTTTATACAGCAGGTCAATTGGAAAAATGAAAACGGCTTAATTCTCCCATATAAAGACGATAAATTGCTTCCGTTCTTACGGGGGCAAACATGGATCCATTTCGTTCCATCTGCAAACGGTGGTATAGATAGTTATGTTGAAGTTATAGAGTAAACTAAAGGGATAATGTGAGGGAAAGGGTGGCTTCATAAAAATGCAAATTGATAAACTTCGAGGTAAAGAGTTAGATCAGTTGTTTCAATCAATACTTAGTTTACGGGATTTAGAGGAATGTTACCAATTTTTTGATGACCTTTGCACTATGAACGAAATCCAATCTTTGGCCCAACGTTTAGAGGTTGCAAGAATGCTGATGGATGGATATA
>JAJOJL010000142.1 GCA_021208645.1 Bacillus sp. (in: firmicutes)
TCCGAAAGATTGAAGGGAAAGCTATCCCTTAGCAGAGCTTTGTCGTCGTTGCACCAGTCTAATTGTAAATAATTTTCCAAATGGACAGGACCACCTTTAATTGGGTATTTGCTTTTTTGGCTCTTAACAGAAAGAATGATTAAACTGAAAATTTAAACATTATTTATGCAACACTAGTGGATACAAATCACTTTATGAATTTTGTTCACATAATGTTCATAACTAAGTTACGATAGTTTTTAACTTGTAATCGTTCATAACACCACGAAATTTTATGTGAAATTATGGTCTGAATCATTTTTCAAAAAATCATTTATCTATAAGTATTAAACTTTAAGAAAAACCGATATACCTTAGAAGAGAATATGAAATAAATTGTAATAATTATTCATAGTATGTAAATGACCTAGCATATCTAATTCATAATAACAATAACTAATTACACGTTTATTATTATTTTAATATATTTTATGTCTTCGCTAGGGAACTCTATATGCGAAGTATAAAAAGGTTTTAAAACTTTTTTTTATTGTTTCTTAAAAAAATAGTAGGGACCTTTATAGACCAAGGAGGAACAGTCTTTTTTTCGAAACATTTTAGACACATTTAACATAAGTTGTGATGCATATCACCAACTGGATAAATGTTCTTTGCTATACTTTCCACGATTCAAACACAATACTTTGGGGAGGTTTTTATTTATGTTAGCAAAAAACAAATTGATGCTTTTCGTCGCAGTTCTCGTTACAATGCTTTTGTTAGCAGCATGTGGAGGAGGCGATGATTCAGCATCCAACGGGGAAAGTGGTAGTAGTAACGGTGGGGACGTAACTGCCAGTAGTGAAGGGGAAGAAGTTTATATGCAATCTTGTGCTGCCTGTCATGGACAAAACTTAGAAGGGGCTAATGCTGTTGCCCTAACTGGTTTAACATTATCAAAAGAGGAAATTGTTGAAATTACCTTAAATGGTCAGGGCGCCATGCCTGGGGGGTTAGCTGATGGAAAAGAAGAGGAAGTAGCGGAGTATATTTTAAGCCAGCAATAGATAAGAACGAATTTTTTTCTGTTTATAAATCAATAATTATTATTACTTAAAATAGAGTGTCTAAAAGGTAAATCACCTTTTAGACACTCTTTAAATTATTAGTAACTTGGAAAGTGAACCTCATGTATATTTCCTGGCTCTTGCCTTTCCATTAATTCAGCTAATGCCGATTCTAATACTTTCATTTGGGTTTTACTATCATTTGGTTTTCCAAGGGAATGACCAAACTCAAAACCTTTTGGATGGATCGCACGGGGAGGTCTCATCAGACTGGACTGCTCCACATCCAACGTAATTAGTGTTGTCGGAATCCCCTGAGCTTCAATTCCACGCTGCACTGTAACTACAGTGCGATGACAAAGGGGTCAGCCAGCAGTTAAAAGGACAGCATCTGCCTTTGAGCGAACAACTTCCTTTACTAGGGCTGGAATCGTTTCTTTATTGATTTTATTCAATCTCATGGAGTATCCCATCATTGTTAAATGCTTCTCCGCAACTCCACCAAGATCCCCATCCTCTACCATTTCTCGCAAGCGGTCAATGGGAAAAACACAGTTAATATCCTCTTTCGGATAGTCCGTATTATAGTGATCCTTCGGTGCTGCATGGGTAACGGTTAATTCTTCCGTTTTTACATCACCTGGAATGATTCGAAAGGTTGCGTCTCCTTCTGCCGGATCTGTATGATATGGCTCTTGATCCTTGAGATGTACACCAGAAGTAGAGACAATCATGATGGTTGTTTCGTAAATTGGCTTATTAACAGGTGTATATGGGATAGCCTTTCTTGATAGTTCCATACACAACCCCCTCATTTCTATCAGTTAGTTTCAATTACATTTTTCGTAAAACATCGAACAATTCTTCATTATCTGGTTGACGATCTATTGGGTGTACATCAATCCACTGAACAATCCCTTCTTTATCAATGATAAATAAAGCACGTTCAGAAGCACCATATGCTGGTTCATTTTCATTTTTGCGGAGTACTCCGTATTTCTCTGCAACCTCACCATGAGGATAGAAATCAGCACATAGTGGATAGGAAATTCCACCAATAGACTTTGCCCATGCATCGTGACTATGAACACTGTCGACACTTATACCCAAAACTTGGGTATCAAAATCTTCAAAACGAGGTAAATCATCCTCGTATGAAGGCATTTGCGCACCTCAGACTGGTGTCCAATCTAGAGGATAAAAACAGAGGAATACATTTTTGGATCCACGAAATTCACTTAACGTTATCATACGATCGCCATGTGCTTTCATCGTAAAATCTGGTGCTTGATCGCCTACCTTTAAAGTGCTTGTTTCCGTTGCTCCTTGAGGCATATTAATCTCCCCTTTCCTTCTATAAGTTATTAGTTGTAAAACAACAATAACAGTATTGTCCATATTGGCTAAATTTACCCCCATAATTTTATGAATTTTTTTCATCTCAACTCATTTTGTAATCAAAAATAACCTCTCACTTTGATATGTTAATGAGAGGCTGTAAATGGATTAAGTTGCATTAAATGGAAAGAAAAACGGAATAGCAAACATCATGACCATCCATAAGACCATTTGTAAAGGTAACCCAACCTTCACAAAGTCGATAAATTTATAATTGCCAGCAGCCATTACTAATGCATTAGTTGGAGAAGCAACCGGAGTTGCAAAGGCCATACTCGCTGCTACAGATACAGCTAGAAGAAAAGGATAAGGACTAACGCCAAAGCTAATGGCACTCGTCACTGCAATGGGAGCAAACAGAACTGTAGTTGCTGTATTACTAATAAATTGACTAAAAAAAGATGTGGCTAAATAAAATCCAGCCATGATGGCAATAGGGCCATAAGGGCCTAACATTTCAACAATGGTCTCCGATAACAATTGGACGCCCCCTGTTTTCTCCAAAGCAGTAGCCATGGGAAGCATTGCAGCAATTAAAATAACTGATTCCCAGTTGATGCGTCCATAAGCATCATCCATGTTCCTTAAACAACCTGTTATTACCATCAATACAGCGGCAATCACAACGGCCGTCACAGCAGGTACAATTTCCAACGTCATGACAATAAGCATGGCTAGCATGATTAGGGCTGCAATTGGTGCTCTTCCATTGGCAGCAGCCATACTAGCTTGCTCTTGGGGCTGCCCAACTACTACCACATCCATCGTTTCCTTTGCTAACAATTCGATGTCAGACCAAGCCCCTTGTACTAGTAGGGCGTCTCCAAATAAAAGTTTTTCCTTGGACAAATCTTCCAAATATATTTTTCCTTTACGTTTTATGCTTAAGATATTTACATTGTACTTTTCTCGGAAATGAAGTTCTAATAGTGTATGGTTAATTAAGCTTGACTGGGGAGTCAATAAAACTTCTGCAATACCTTGTTCCCTTGAAATAACTTCTTTCGCTTCTTTTGTGTCTTCGATAATTAAGCCATAATCATCAGCAAATTTCTTCACTTGTTCTTGATATCCTTGTAAGTACAAAACATCATTTTCTTCAATGACACTTCCTGGGCCGGCAATTTCTTGATAGGTAACAGGCAAAAATGCAGGCCCGTTCCCTTCCGATTTTCGTTTAATCGACAGGACATAAATTTGATAATTCATTGGAACTTTTAATTCAGATAGCTTCTTCTTAGCTAGTGTAGACCCCTTTGGTACATAGACGGAATACAGCTTATCTGCTAATTCATAGTAGTTTGCTAATTGATTAGGAGTTGCATAAGTGTTCCTTGCTACTCTATTATTATCATTTTGTTTAGGTAGTAGGTATTTTCCAAATATTAACAAGAATAACATACCTGTGCCTAAGGCTACTAAACCTATTGGAGTGAAATCAAAGAAAGAAAGACGTTCATAGCCAAAATCTACTAATGTTTGACTAACTATTAAATTCGGCGGAGTGCCAATCAACGTTAATACGCCTCCTAAACTGCTGGCAAAGGCGAGGGGAATTAAAAACTTTGCAGGACTTGTTTTCATTCCAATGGCAATACTCACGACCACTGGTAACAAAACAGCAACGGTTCCTGTGTTACTCATGAAAGCGCTTAAAATCCCGACGATAAGCATTAGTAAAAACAATAGTTTAATCTCACTGTTATTGGACCATTTTAATAACAGTTTTCCTGCCATGGTAGCTAATCCTGTTCGGAAAATCCCTCCACTTACAACGAACAAAGCGGCTATCATCACAACAACGGAATTGGAAAACCCTGCGAGTGCTTCATTGACAGTAAGAATTCCTGTTAATAGCAATGCTAGTAAAGAAAGCATCGCCACTAAATCTGACCGGATACGGCTTGTCATAAATAAAACAGTAGTAATCATTAATATGATGAACGTGAGAATTAATTGTTGTTCCATCTTTCCCCTGCCCCTTTATTATGTATAATCTAGTAAGCTACCTTTTTCACTTTCTAAACTAGAATGTGTGTATTCTCTAATAACATCATAATCAGCAATACCATCATTGTCACTGTTTCCCATTAACAATTCATAGAAGGTTCATATTATAAACTCCAGAGGGTGACACAAAAAGGCAAAAACACCCCCTTTTGTGTCACCCTCAATATCTATTTATGTTAATTGTTGTTCTGCAAATTCTGCATATAGTGAGTGGTTCTCTATGAGGTATTGGTGAGTTCCTTCTCCAGTTTTCTTGCCTTTTTCAATAAAAATAATTTTATCTGCATTAACTATGGTAGATAACCGATGGGCGATCACAAGCGTTGTTCGTCCTTCCATAAGTCTCGTCAAAGCTTGTTGTACAATCCGTTCTGATTGACTGTCCAAGCTAGCTGTCGCTTCATCCATCATCAATAGTTTAGGGTCCCTCAGAAATGCTCTAGCAATGGCGATTCTCTGCCTTTGACCACCAGAAAGTTTAACTCCCCGTTCACCTACTTCCGTATCCAGTTTATTAGGAAACTCCATTATAAACTGGTCAGCAAAGGCCATTTTTGCTACATCCCATAATTTTTCATCCTTAATTTCCTCTTCCATTCCATACGTAAGATTTTCTCGAATGGTACCGGCAATCATTGGACTATCTTGAGATACGTAACCAATTTGACTTCGCCATGACGCTAAACTCAACTCTTTAATCGGTCTATCCCCAATAAATATTTCCCCTTCACTAGGCTCATAAAATCGCTCCAACAGTCCAAATAATGTTGTTTTCCCTCCGCCACTAGGACCAGCAAAGGCAACCATTGTTCCCGGTTGTATTTGAAAAGATATATTTGATATTATCGGTTCATTGTTTTCATAGGAGAAAGAAACATTTTCAAAACTTACAGGCAGATTACTTATATCTATTTCCCTGCCAGTTGTCCCCTTTTCTTCCGCAAGTTCCAATATTTCCATCATCCGTTCTGTAGCACCTTTCGCTTTTTCTAGTTGGGTGAAAAACATTGTGAAAGCTGTTAAGGGAAATACAATTTGAAATAAATATAAAATAAATGCTATAAGGGACCCTGTAGTCATGCTCCCTTCTGCGACCCGAATTCCACCGTAACCTATAATAAGAACAATGACGGCCATAACAACAAGCTGCATTAACGGTCCAATTACAGCAAGGACTTTAGATTCTTTTAGGCCAAAGGATAGTAAGCGTTCAATCCCTCCCCTTCCTTTCTTTTCTTCATGGATTTCAGCATTGGAAGCTTTCATAAGTCGGACTTCACTGATCGTTTGTTGAATTTTCCCTGTGAAATCAGCCGTTTCATCCTGCAGACCACGGGAAATTTTTCTCATTCTTCTCCCAAGAGGCCGCATGATCATAATTGTGACCGGAACAACCATCATCATGAGTATTGTCATTTTCCAGTCCATAATAATGAGGATGATAACAGATCCAATAATGGAAATGATACCAGTAACAAATTGAGGGAAGTGTTGAGAAATTAAGTCTTTTACAATGCCCGTATCATTAACGACCCGGCTTACAGATTCTCCACTCTTATTTCTATCAAAGTAGCTCACTGGAAGGCGTATAAGTTTAAGCAGCATTTTATTACGCAAAGCTGCAACAATTTTTTGACCAACATAGGCTAAAAAATATCTAGAAAATGCATCGATGGCTGCACGAGCGATAAAGGCAACGATTAACAGAATGATAAGTAAAGTACTGATTGCCTCCATGGTGAAACCATCCACCATTTCTCTAGTTAACAAAGGGATTGATAGTCCCACTAAGGTGGTAATTAAACTTCCAGCCAATCCGATGGAAAAGGGAATCCATGGTATGTTAGTAGAGAGAATAAGTGTTAAAAAGGGTCTCAAATTCCGTTTAGATTTTTGATTCATTTTTAAAATACTCCTCCGATTGTAGTTGTCCGTATGTATTTTGAATAATTATTTCTTCTCAGCCTGTACTATCTATCTCTGTAAATTTTACCCTAATCGCACAAAGAAACCTAGGTGGATTACGTATGGATTCCCACCGATTGTCGAAAACTAAGGAAAAAGGAGTTTTATTAAAAATGAAGCACTTAAATGTATTGGTCATTAAATTTCTTGTTTCCTTTCTTGTTTTTTGGATTAGTCTTGGTTTGTTTTTCGAGGCATCCCTTGGTGTCATTCTTTCCTTTAGTCTGCTTGTTACCTTCGTTGCTTATTTCCTGGGTGACCTAGTTTTACTGCCTCGATTAGGAAATAATAATGCAGTTATTGTTGATTTCTTTCTCACTTATCTTATTGTTTGGATTTTTGGTGCCTTCTTTCTTCACAGTTACATGCAAATTGCATGGGGAAGTATTATAGCTGCCACATTAATTGCCGGCTCTGAATTGTTTGTCCATTCGTATATTCTTAAAACCCTTCCTATTAAAAAGATAAGACTTGAGAAAGAAAGGTTTCATCAGGACTTTGCATTTGAAACTTCCGAAGAATCAAATCCAAATATAAAAAAGAAATAATGTTAGTTCTCCAACAATACAACTCCATAAACAAAAGAGGGTGATGCAATAAGGCTAGACTTCTCCTTTTGCTCACCTTCTGCAACTATTGAATTATTCTCTGTCTATTCTACAACAGGAGTGATATCCTACATTGTTTTGTTTCTTTTAGCCATTTACTTAAATGTCAAAGTTTATCAATGAAGAAACCTAATTGTGGTAACTTGGCATCGTTAAATAGAGACAATAGTATTTGTAAACTTTTCTGTCCTCGAAGAAGGGCGTTTTTTTTATGCCGTTGCAGTTCAGTATATCAACTCAAACCGCCCTCATAATTTAAAAAATTTCTCTCTAATCCACTGATTTAAGTGACTCCACCATATTAATATTCTTTAATTTGTAATGCATAAAGATATTCACTAATGCTGTAAATACAATTGTTAGTAAGATAGACCACACATAGCTGGAAAAGTGGACATCCCTCCCAAACATCATTGTGTCAATTTCCATTGTAATAATAACGTAATGATGAAGAACAGTGCCCAAAAGTAACCCTACAATGGTACCGAATAATGTTAAGATAAAGTTTTCACGATAAACATAACCATCTACTTCATAATTGCGGAATCCTAACACTTTAATAGTAGCTATTTCCCGCATCCTTTCCGTTATATTAATATTCGTTAAATTGTACATTACCACGAATGCTAAGGAAGCGGCTGAAATAATTAGTATCAATACAACATAATCCAAACTCTCCATCGTCTCTTGATAAATCTCTGCAATTGTTTTATTAAAATACACACTCATTATACTCTCATGGTTCATGAAACTTTCCCTAAACATTGCTTCATTCACCTGTTCCATGTCCGTTACCCGAAACATATAAGCGTTATAACCAACCTCTTTATCCTGTACAGTAGCTGCATATACCGGACTAACATAGATGTAATGAGATAAATAGTTTTCTGCTATAGCAGCAACGGTTAGTTCATACGTAAAATTATTTGGATCCCGATAGGAGAATGTGTCCCCTTTCTCTACTCCCAATAAATACGCTAATTTTTCCGTAATAATAGCTCCTTCATCAGGAATTGAAATTTTATCTTGAGATCTCCGTTCCTGAAGACGAATAAAATTACTTACCTTATTAGGATTTTTAATTATCATCAAATGGGAGGAGTACGCTCTGCCAGTTTCAGAGTCAACGGCATCAACAGATTCATTATAAATAGGCATGAATTCTTTAATGTCACCTTGTACCTCAACAAACTCATGAATATGCTTTTCCGATTTTCCCTCTAATAATATTTGTCCATCATAAAGGAAAATGTGGGTAAATTGTTTTCCCATAATGGCATTCACCGAATCACTTAATCCGTATCCGGCAATAAGGAGTGCCGTACAACCGGCAACACCAAGCACCGTCATGTAAAAACGTCGCTTATAGCGAAATAGATTACGAAACGTAACTTTGTGAGAAAAACTTAAACGGGTCCAGAATGCTGGTATTTTCTCCAAAAAAATCCTCTTTCCAGGCTTTGGGGCCCTTTGTTGCATTAGAACTGCAGGTGTAGACTTCAATTCCTGCATCGTAGCAGCTAACGCGGCCACAACTGTCGTTAGTAACGCAATAATCAAGGAGATAATAGCATAGTTCCAGTGGAACGGCGTTAACCTTTCAGGAATAGAATACATAATACTATAGGCATTCATTATTGCCGTTGGAAACAATTGGAATCCTATGGTTAGACCAATAATTGTTCCTACTATGCTTGATAGTAAAGCATATAGCAAATATTTCAATGCAATTGTAAACGTACTATATCCAAGGGCTTTTAATGTGCCAATTTGATTTCTCTCTTCATCTATCATACGTGTCATTGTTGTTAAACAAACAAGTGCTGCAACAAGGAAAAAGAACAATGGGAAAATTTTGGCTACGGCACCAATTCGTTCTGCGTCATCTCCATACCCAGAATAACCTGGGTTTCCTTCCCTCGAAGTCACGTACCACTCTCTCGGTAGTTGCGTAAGTTTCCCTTCTGCATCCTTTATTTCTTGTTCCCCTTTTTCCAGTTCCATTAAAACAATTGCCTTTTCCTCATGAAAGTTTTCCCAACTAGACGCCAGTTCCTCTTTTCCCTCTTTTAGTTCCGCTTTAGCCTCCTGGAATTTCTGCTCCAATTCCTCTTCACCTACAACTAATTCGGCCCTTCCACGCTTTAATTTTCTCTCATTTATTTCAATTTCTTCCTTCGCTTCCTCTAGTTCCCGTTTCCCTTCCTCTAGCTGTATCTCCGCTGTTATTAACTGATCAGCACCTTGTTTGTATAAAATTAGTCCCTCTTCATATTCTCGCCTACCTTCTTCAAGCTGCCTCTTAGCAATTTCATATTCTGCTATAGCTGTCTCATACTGATTTTCTGTCTCTAAATACTGTGATTTTGATTCAGCTAGAAAAGTATCGATAACGCCCATGCTCACCATTGAACTTTCTGGCGAGTAATCGATCCTTTTTAAAAACTCGCCTAACTCTTTCGGAATTAGGTTACTTTCGTCGATTAACTTCCAATATTCTTCTTGATTTGAAGGGGGAAAATTAGCTAATCGGCTTCTAAGTTCCTTTAAACGGCGGATAGCTTCTTGAAATAATTCAAGCTGTTCTTTGCCCTCATCTAACTGTTTCCGTGCTTTATCTAACTCCTGTTGTCCTAATTCTAGTTGTCCTTGCGCTTCTGTTAATTCACTTTTTTTATTAATAAGGTCTAACTTACCATCCTCATAAGCAAGTTTTCCGTTGTACCACTGGGAGTAGCTTTCTTCGTATTTTCTTTTCCCTGCTTCTAGCTGCTGTTCTCCTGTTTCTAGCTCTTTTATAGCCTTTTCCAACTCAGCAGAAAGCTTATCCATTTCCTTTTTTAATTCAATCTCAGCCTGTTGAATAGCTCGTTCAGCGTCCAACAATTGTCCTTCCATTTCATTGAATTCCTGCTCAGCCAATTCTCTGTTTTCTCTAAGGGTTAGTTGCCCCTCTTTTAGTTCCTCCTCCAGTAACGAAATTTCCCTACCTAGCGATTCCTTGCCTAACACCCTTAAGGAATATTGGATCGGGATCAAATGATTATTATACTCCTCTGTGTAGGCTATTAACTTCGTTGATTCCTTTGTTTTTAAAAAAAGATCCGTCGGCCTCTCTAATTGAAAATCTGCTTCATTAATAAAAGCAAAGAAATCGATTGATCCATCACCGATGTTTGTTTGTCCCCTTTCAAAACTAATATACATTGGGGAATAAATAGTGCCCACAACAGTGAAAGTGTTCGTCTTAAATACATCTTTTATCTCTTCTTCACCTGCTAGGGATACTGTAACTATGCTACCAACCTTCAGGTCTGATGGTACATTCCCTCCTGTCTGTACAACCATCTCACCTTGGTTTTCTGGCAGTCTACCACTACTCAAGCGAAGTTGATTCATTATTTCTCCATTCTCATGATCTAACGTATTATAGCTATACAATCGAACAATGGAGGTAGCTCCTTCTTGTGAGGTGACAAATAAGTCCTTCCAAAAGCCTGCCTGTACACGATCAACAGACGCTAAACTTAGCACATCATCCATGTCTTGTTGTTGAAACCCTAACGGGGATACAATACGAAAATCTGCCAAATTGAGATCCTTAAAATACTTGTCAGCAGACTCGACCATGTTTGGCTCGGTGGCATTAATGCCACCGTAAAACCCTACCCCAATTGCAATGATGGTGAGGATAGAAAAAAAACCGAGCTTTCGTATTTAAAATAGAGCGGAAAATATCCTTAATATAAGCTTTAGGCTCCATTTACCACTCAATCCTCTCTATGCTTAAAGGAGATTGATTTTCTTCAATAGAAATCACTTCTCCATTTTTCATTCTAATGACTTTATCTGCCATTTGAGTCAAGGCTGCATTGTGGGTAATGATGATGATAGTCATTCCTGTATCTTTGGCTGTTTCCTGAAGTAATTTCAAGATCGATTTTCCTGTTTGATAGTCTAAGGCCCCAGTAGGTTCATCGCATAAGAGCAACTTAGGATTTTTCGCCAAAGCCCTTGCAATAGCCACCCGCTGCTGCTCACCCCCAGACAACTGAGACGGAAAATTATCCATTCTATCTTCTAAACCAACAAGTTTTAATACTATTTCTACTGGTAGAGGCTGTTTACTTATTTGAGTTGCAAGTTCTACATTTTCCTTCGCCGTAAGGTTTGCTACCAAATTATAAAATTGAAAAACAAAGCCTATATCTTCCCGTCGATACTCCGTCAGCATTTTCTCTGAATATCCACTAATATCTCTACCATCCACTAGAATTTTTCCCTTATCAAGTGTATCCATTCCCCCTAGAAGGTTTAGCACCGTTGTTTTGCCTGCACCTGAGGAACCTACAATAACGCTTATGTCACCCTTCATAATTTCAAAATTAACTCCGTTGACCGCATGTATGGTAATCTCACCCATCTGATAACGTTTATGTACATTCACTAATTTAATAAAGCTCATTTGCTTCACCTTTTTTACCTATATTATCCCATTTCCAAGTGTGCCTGTCACGGTTGTCACAAAACAACTTATTACAATGTAGAACAAATCAATATGATACCATCAGCATTTGTCCATTACGTCCTAATCATACTAGGTATTTTAAAGGGGAAGCTGTTTTATACGGAACTATGGATATTAAAGTTGATTTAGGGTAATGGCCGACAATCCTCGAAAATTACTTATACTTTTTCTTCGTGCGTGGGTCAATTCGAGGAAGCATCTCAGAGTCCTGCGATGCGTAATCAACTACTAATTTTATAGTTTCTTCTATACATAGTGGTGGATGTAGTAGTGGTTTGACAAAATAAAGATAGAAAGCGTTATTATGAGGGGAATTATACAATATGGAGATATATTAATCTAACTGTTATAAAGGGGATAGTTGGGCCTGTTTAAATGAACTATAATTTTAAAGCTCACATCAACAGGCACCTTATAGTTTTTTCACAACAAATCATTCCTATCTTCCATTTAGGTGATAGTTCAATATTATAGCCGATCTTGTTCCCATAAAATGTAGAAATCATCGTCTTCTTCAAACAAATCTATTTCTTTTTCTTCTTCTACTGGCTGACGATTTTTTTTCCATTTCTCCTTTCCTCCTCTCGAGAGTGTAGTAATTTAAATACTAGCATAGCCTGCACTGAATTAATATCAGAAATTTTCGACTAATATCGACTAAGCCTGTTGCAAAATAACCCTAATTAAAGAAACTGGTCGAAATAATTGTTATAAAATACTCCCTTTCAACAAAAGTTATGAATAAGTTTCTTCAGGCATTTTCCCTGCCCAATGAATGGAGGGGTTTCATTGACCAAAACTTTACTGGTTAATTTTCTGTTCCTGTTATTTCCTGTATTGATGCACCTTATTTTTTTTGAAGCTAAATACCCTGTAAATTTTATTCGCAAAAACAATTATATGATTTTCCTTTCTGGCATATCGATGGTTTTATGTATGACGTTTCCCATAAAATTTGAATTTGGATTCATCTTCGATTTGCGATATATCCCTTTTATTATCACTTCCTTATATGGAGGATATGGTGCAGTATTGCCATTGTATATTGTGTTAAACATCTATAGGTTTATGATTGGTGGCGATGGCATTTTACTATCACTCCTTTATTCAACGATATATTTTTCCGTAATACCCTTTTGGAGTACAAAGTTTTTAAACTCTCCCCCCAAAAAAAAGGGTGTCTATAGGAGGGATCACCTCATTAGCAGCCATGCTCTTTTTATTTAGCTGCTTTCAGCTTACTTTACGAAAACTTAAACATGGAATACTGGACGATTTTTATTAATGTAATTACCATTCATGTGGGTGGAACCATTGTTATTGTGTTACTCATTGAGAAAATTCTCTACAATGAAAAACTTCGTGAAAGATATTTAGATACGGAGAGGTTAAACTTGACGAGCGAGTTGTCTGCTAGTATCTCCCATGAGCTAAGGAATCCCCTTACTGTCACAAGTGGGTTTCTTCAACTGTTAAATAAGTCTACCAATATAAATGAAAGGGAAAAAGAATATATTCATTATTCACTACAAGAATTAGGACGAGCGGAAAAAATCATTAGTGACTTCCTTTCCCTAGCAAAACCACAAGCGGAAAATATGGTTCTTTCGAATTTAAAAAAGGAAATGGAATATGTTAATAATATTATGGGACCATATGCTAATTTCCATAAAGTTGATATACAATACGAGTTCAATAATACAAGCAAGATTAAGTTTGATCAGAATCAACTTCAGCAATGCTTGATTAACCTGTATAAAAATGGAATCGAATCCATGAAAGGCAAAGGTGGAACATTGACAGTCAAAATAACCGGGACGAATGATGAAGTAGAAATACAAGTAAGGGATACGGGGATTGGAATGAGTAAAGACGAATTATCGCGGGTTGGAAAACCTTATTACTCCACCAAACAAGAAGGTACTGGTCTTGGATTAATGGTCGTATACAACACCATTCACAAGCTCGGTGGTAATATAAAAGTAGAAAGTGAGAAAGGAATTGGAACGACTTTTTTCATTTCTATCCCTTCAGAAGATAATAATTAAAGAAGCGGGGTTAAGCCCGCTTCTAATTAATTCCATTTTATTCCTCTGTTACCCGGTTTTTGAAGGCTTCATGAGTACTTATATAGCCTTCTTCTTCTTTTCTATCTTTTGCTTCCTTTCTCTCGCTTCCTTTGGGAAAATTCCCTGGATGACTTTTTCTTTTATGATTAAAACTTTTACCTGTGGCCATTTCTTTACCTCCTTAAAGAATTCTCCCATTAGTTTTTCGTAATTAGGAAAGCCCTATGCATAGAAATATATTACTTCATTCCGATAATAGACAGTTTAGGAAGATTCCCTAATTCCTCAACTGGAGTTGTGGCATATTTAATCTCTTCGTTCAGTCTTTGCTTGTAATGGTGATAATGTTCATATTTCCATTGGCATCTTTCTTTCATATACGTGAGTACAGGTTCCTTCCACTCCTTAACCCAGTGAATATCGAAGAAAATTGCGCCAGTTCTCCGATTGAAGTAATCAACAGGTGAGGTTACCATTTCCTCTTCTATCCCATAAACAAGTGAAGCAAATACTGCCTTCGTTAAACCATAACGTTGTGCCTGATTCCCTCTCTCACGTATTATTTCATAAACTTTATTGACATTTGTTCCATACAAATGGGTAAGTTTTTTAGCTTCCTCTGCAGTTAAACCCAAATCTTGGCCTTCTTTTGTTTTCCTTTCCAGGAAAAACTTGAAGTTTTTGGCTCCTCCTAAATCACCACCGGATTAATTTTTATTTTTTTGTGTACATGGATGAGTATTGCCCAATTCTTTCGCCACAATATTGATAATTCGCTCTGCCATTTTCCGATAACCTGTGAGTTTCCCGCCTGCAATGGAAATTAA
Organism: Bacillus sp. (in: firmicutes); assembly: GCA_021208645.1. Classification (GTDB taxonomy): domain Bacteria; phylum Bacillota; class Bacilli; order Bacillales; family Salisediminibacteriaceae; genus Evansella. Next base: position 14,452 of record JAJOJL010000142.1, read on the forward strand.
ACCAGTTTTAGAAAAGAAGATTTCGTCCTTCCTTGAAATTTCAGAAGCATTCTTCCCTTCTTCATGGATCAGCGGCCGTAAGCCACTCCAGCAAGATTCAACATCTTCAGCAGTTAGCATTACATCAGGGAACATAAAGTTGACAGCTTCAATAATATAATCCCTGTCCTCAACGGTCATACGAGGATTAACTAAGTCATCGTTATAATACGTATCGGTTGTTCCCACATAAGTTTTTCCGTCTCGAGGAATGGCGAACATCATTCTTCCATCTTCTTCCGTATCAAAGTAGACAGCTTGCTGCAGTGGGAAACGGGATTGATCTACGACAATATGAACGCCTTTTGTTAAATACAAGTACTTTCCTTTTTTCGAACGGTCCATCTCACGTAAAGTATCCACCCAAGGGCCTGCTGCATTAACTACCTTTTTGGCACGAATTATGTGTGATTTACCAGTAAGAACATCAACAGCCTTTATACCAATCACTTTTCCATCCTCATAAATCAGTTCTTCTGCTTTCGTGTAATTAACAGCTATTGATCCTCGTTCTACTGCTGCTTTCACTACTTCCAACGTAAGGCGGGCATCATCTGTTTTATACTCTACATAGACACCACCACCTTTTAATTTATCTTTCCGAAGCAAAGGCTCCTTCGCTAATGTTTCCTTTCGGTTCAACATAAAACGACGCTCTGACTTTTTAACACCTGCTAAAAAGTCGTAAACTTTCAATCCGATGGAGGTGGCCAATTTTCCAAAGGTTCCTCCCTCGATCATTGGCAGAAGCATCCATTCTGGTGTTGTAACATGAGGTGCATTTTCATAAACAATAGCCCTTTCCTTACCAACCTCTGCCACAAGTTTTATTTCAAATTGCTTTAAATAGCGAAGACCACCGTGAACAAGCTTCGTTGACCTACTTGATGTACCAGCCCCAAAGTCCTGCATTTCAATTAAACCAGTAGTAATACCGCGAGACTGTGCATCTAACGCGATTCCTGCCCCCGTAATTCCTCCCCCAATTACTAACAAGTCAAGTTCCTTGCTTGCTAATTCCTTTAAAAGCTTTTCCCTGTCCAAGCTTGAAAAAGTATGCTCCATAATGGACACCCCTTTTTATTGACAGAAAACAGAAAGAGACCACAACAACTCCATCGCCTATATAACGATAGAGTGTTGTGGTCTCTCCAATTCTCCGACCTAGTTTGATTAACTTAACATAATTATAACATATATATTAAAAGCAGTAAGTAGTTTATTTGATTATTTAGGGAACCTATTATTTAAAGGTAATGGCTGCATTTACAGCTTTTTTCCAACCTTCATATAATTTTTCCTGTTTTCCCAGGTCCATGTTAACCTGAAAAGTACGTTCCATTTTCCATTGACTGGCTATCTCCTCACGATTATTCCAAAACCCAACGGCAAGCCCAGCTAGATATGCCGCTCCAAGAGCCGTTGTTTCTTTTATCGTTGGCCTTTCAACGGGCACTCCCAATATATCACTTTGAAACTGCATTAAAAAATTATTTGCAACAGCTCCCCCGTCTACTCGTAAAGTCTTCAATTGGATTTTGCTATCTGCTTCCATTGCAGATAACACATCCTTCGTTTGGTAAGCTAATGATTCTAATGTTGCTCGAATAAAATGCTCTTTTTCGGTGCCGCGAGTAATGCCGAAAACAGCCCCTCGAACTTCACTATCCCAATACGGCGTTCCAAGACCAACAAATGCTGGTACTAAATAAACTCCGTCAGTCGAAGAAACTTTATCAGCGTATTTCTCCGTATCTGAGGCAGATTTAATCATGCGGAGTCCGTCTCTCAACCATTGAATAGCAGATCCAGCAACAAAGATGCTTCCTTCAAGGGCATAAGTAACCTTTCCATCTACTCCCCAGGCAATCGTCGTTAGAAGGCCATGCTCCGATTTGACTGCTTTCTCGCCTGTATTCATTAACATAAAGCAGCCTGTACCGTATGTATTTTTTGCCATACCTTCTTCATAACACCCTTGCCCAAATAATGCTGCCTGCTGGTCTCCTGCTACACCTGCAATAGGTACCGATTCTCCAAAGAAATGATAATCAACTGTATGAGCATAGATTTCTGAAGAAGGACGTACCTCAGGTAGCATCGCTTTTGGAACAGTTAGTATATCCAATAGTTCATCATCCCATTGTAAATCGTATATATTATACATTAACGTCCGGGAAGCATTGGAATAGTCCGTAACATGGGCTGTACCACCAGAAAACTTCCATATTAGCCATGTATCAATGGTTCCAAATAAAAGATCACCTTTGTCAGCCTTTTCCCTTGCACCTTCTACATTATCAAGTATCCATTTCACCTTCGTTCCTGAGAAGTATGCATCAATAAGGAGTCCTGTTTTCTCCTTAACCTTTGGACCATAACCTTTAGAATTTAATTCTTCACAAATTGGGGCAGTCTGCCTCGATTGCCAAACGATAGCATTATAAACAGGCTTCCCTGTTGTTTTATCCCATACAACTGCTGTTTCACGTTGATTCGTAATACCAATTGCAGCAATTTCCTTTGGGGATACTTCATTTACTTGCATCACTTCTGCCATAACAGCAAGTATTGATGACCAAATTTCATTAGCGTTATGTTCCACCCAACCTGGATTCGGAAACAATTGCTTGAATTCCTTTTGGGCGATTCCAACAATTTCTCCTCCCTGGTTAAACAAAATCGCCCTTGAGCTTGTAGTACCTTGATCCAAAGCCAAAATGTAATTCTTCTCCATCATTTTTCCCCCTCGTATAATTTCTTTATGTACCATTTAATACAGATTAGACTATCACTTCTTTAATAGATCTTTCCTTGAAGTAGTCACAGCAATAGCTCCAGCAGCTAGGGCGTCCATTACCTCCTGCTTCTCCCTAATTAACCCACCTGCTATGATTGGAATCTTTGTTTTCTCATACACTTCTTTAATTATATGGGGCATCACTCCTGGGAGTACTTCAATGAAATCAGGTTTTGTTATTTCTAAAAGCTTATAGCTAGATTCTAAGGCGATCGAATCTAATAAGAATAATCGTTGTACTGCAATAAGTCCATGTTTTTTTGCCGTAATTACTACACTTTTCCTCGTAGAGATTAACCCCGCTGGCTTTATATCTTGACACAAAAACTGTGCAGCATACTCATCATTTCGCAACCCCTGTACTAAATCAGCATGGAGAAGGAGTTTTTTCTTTTTTGACTTAGCAAGGTTCACTAAACTTTTTAACTGTCCAACATGGCTGTTTAACAAGACAATATAGTTGTAATTGCTTTCTAGCAACTCTTCTAAATTCTTCATGTCCCTTGCAGCTGGTAAAATTTGTTGATTATTAAAATCCATCATTGCACCACCTGTTAATAAAATCTAGCTTAATTGTCCCAAAAATTTGTTATTTACTTTATTCTAATTTTTTTTTCATTTATTAAAAGGAAAATATATCTATTCCGTAGAATTTATAGTATGATAGTTCTATATATAGAACAAGTGACTTTATAAAGAATCGACAATTTTTTATAATAAATGAGGTGACAAAATGGACGGGTACGTAATCATAGAAAACCTTTGGAAATCCTATGATGAATTATCTGTATTAGAAGGCATTGAATTATCCATTAAACGGGGTACAGTGTTTGGAATATTAGGCAGAAATGGTGCTGGTAAAACCACTCTAATGGAATGTCTGACAGGGTTAAGGGAGGCAGACATAGGAGGGGCGTATGTTGTAGAGAACGACCACAAAGAGAAGTTATTCAAGAGAAAAGAAGTAATTGGTGTTCAACCTCAGGAGTATTCATTATTTGAAAGACAAACAGTAAAAGAAACTTTTGAACTATTCGCCAGTTTTTATAAAGAAAGTTTACCCCTACCTTCCCTTATTGAACGTTTAAAGCTGGTGGAACTGCAACACAAGCAAGTAAGAAAATTATCAACGGGGCAAAAACAGCGAGTAGCTATAGGTGTGGCATTAGTTGGTAATCCCGAAATTATCCTTTTAGATGAACCGACGGCAGGATTAGACGTTCAAGTCCGTTTTTTATTATGGGACATTATAAAAGAATTAAAAAAGGAAGGGAAAACCATTTTGATGACAACTCACTACATGGAAGAGGCAGAAGAGCTTTGTGATGAAATTGCCATATTACATGAAAAGAAAATTGTAGCCTTAGGAACAACAGATTCGGTTATAGAAGAATTTGCTTCCTCTCATCGGAAAACGTTAAGCGATGCCTTTATTCATCTTACAGGGGCTGAATTACGGTTAGGAGTGGATTAAAAATGAAAAATACTGCTTTATTTCGTTTAGTGAAGACGGGTATATTGGAATTGTTGCGAGAGCCGAAGACACTTTTCTTTATTATTGTTTTTCCACTTTTGTTTTTAGGGATGTTTGCTGCAACCAATTCTGTTGCACCACCAACTGATGCTATCAGTGTCTCCTTATTGGAATTTATGTTTCCTGGCGTACTCATTTTTGCGTTAGTTGCGTCTGGCATGTATGGGACTTCCACTCCTTTAATTGAACTAAGAAAGAAGGGTACCTTACGCCTTTTGCATATTACACCATTAAGAAAAGAAACCTTTATTGCCTCACAAATTATAGTTCGGTTCCTTGTGGGAATCCTTCAAGTAATACTGTTTTTTATTTGCTGGCTTCCTTATGGATTTAATTAGTGTATGGACGATACTTCCTGTTTTTATCGTTTCTCTCTTAGGAATAACGATGATCTTATTATTAGGATTTATTTTCGGTACACTATTTAATTCCGTTGAACTTGCTGGTGGAGTTTTAGGCGGAATGGTTGCTCCTGTTCTCATGATTAGTGGTGTATTGTTTCCGTTGTACATCTTACCTGATATTTTTGTAACAATTGCAAAGGTGATTCCATTTACTTATTTAGCCGATTTACTCCGATGGATTATGTATCCAGAGATGGGGGCCATGTTTCCCGTATATATAAACATTCTTGTATTAATTAGCTTTACGATTGCTTTCTTTTTTATTGGAAAAAGAACATTCAATTGGGAGTCTGTGTAAGGGTAAATTCTTTTATTAGCTGACAGGAGTGGTTTTCTCCTGTCAGCTATGGCCCGGTGCCCCCACAAGTTTTAATTTCTTTAATTTTCCATTTCGGTAGTACTCGAAATCTCAATTTCCTTTAAAGCTTGAGTAGCTAACTGATCAGCTTCCTGATTATGTTTTCTTGAAACTAATTGGTAATCAGGATGAATACCCAATGCTTCTAATTTCCCTTCGATCTTGTCTGCCCATTCATTCAATGTCTCTTCCATACATGGCCATTCTCCACTTAACTGATTAATTACAACTTGAGAATCCCCAATAAATTTCACAGGCAGATGATGTACATCTAATAGTTCTAACTCTTGGATAGATAGATACATTGCCGCATATTCCGCTTCATTATTTGAATCCAATAAATCATTCATGGCGTTTTTTCGGAGTCGGTAGGATTTACCATTTTTATCATAATAAATGGCTACACCTAACCCTGAACTTTTCGTTTGAAGATCAAATCCTCCATCAAAGTAAACAGTAATATTATGGGCTTCCGTTTGAATCCCATCCATAAACTTCTTTAATTCTTTCAATGTCCAACTGTTGTCCCGACTATCTATAAACTTGATGTTTTTCAATCGGCCTGTCTTTAGCAGATCCTCAGCAATTAATAAAGCCTTCTCACTATTCATGGCATCAGAGGTAAATATGGTCTCAGTTCCTTTTGGTGTTTTATAGGTTAACTCAATGCTAACGTCCATAACTTTTTCCTTCCTTTATACTTCAATAATCATGGGGACGATCATTGGTTTCTTTTTTGTATGCTCAAATAAATATTGTCCAACTGTTTTTCTTATTTGCTGCTTAATCAATCCCCATTCTTTTCTTTCTGATTCAGTTAGATTATTAACGGTCTTAGCAATTAGCTTATTAACGTCTTTAAGAAGTTCTTCTGAATTTTTCACATACACAAATCCTCTAGAAATGGTGTCAGGATTGGAAACGAGTTGCTTTTCTGTCTTACTCATTGTTAAAACTACAACGAGCATCCCATCTTCTGAGAGCTGCCTTCTATCTCGGAGGACAATCTCACCTACATCACCGACACCGATACCATCTACATACGTATTCCCAGCATGTATTTTCCGCGTCTGCCTTGCTTCACCATTTTGTATATCTACAACCTCTCCATTGTTCATTATAAACGTGTTCCCTTCTGCTACTCCAATTGACTCAGCTAACTGACGATGATGGTGGAGCATCCTCATTTCACCATGGACAGGAATAAAGTATTTTGGACGCATTAAGGTGAGCATAAGTTTCAAATCTTCCTGGTATCCGTGCCCAGATACGTGCATCCCTGATGAACTTCCAGATCCATAAATAACTTTCGCTCCTAATGAAAATAAGTTATCGACTATACGTGTAACGGCCTTTTCATTACCTGGAATTGGACCTGCTGCTAAGATGACCGTATCTCCGGCAATTATCTCTACACCTCGGAAATTACCAGTTGATAACCGAGAGAGGGCTGCCAATGGTTCTCCTTGACTGCCAGTACATAAAATAGTGACTAGTTCCGGTGGCAAAGTGTTAATCTCCTGTTGACCGATTAACATTCCTTCCGGCACATTTAAATAACCACGTTCCATGGCGACTTCAACGACATTCACCATACTTCTCCCAAGGAGAGCTAGCTTTCGGTTTGATTTTTTCGAGGCATCTACCACTTGTTGCAAACGACTAACATTAGATGCAAATGTAGATAGGATAACTTTCCCGTCTGCTTTCATGAAAGCCTCTTCCACGTGTTCACCTACCATTTGTTCTGATGGGGTTGAGCCTTTTCGTTCAGCATTCGTACTTTCTGATAAAAGAAGTAGGACACCTTCCTTGCCAATTTCCGCCATTTTATGAATATCTGCATGCTCATTTTTAGCAGGTGTATAGTCAAATTTAAAGTCACCTGTATGAACTACATTCCCTTCTGGTGTACGGAAAAGGATTCCCAAACAATCTGGAATACTATGGGTAACCTTAAAAAATTCCACTTGAATTGCACCAAATTCTAATTTTGTTTTTCCGTCAATAGTAACTAATTCTGATTCACGTAACAGCTTGTGTTCTTTCAACTTTAATTCAATTAATCCTAACGTAAAGGGCGTACCATAGACAGGAACGTTTAATTTTTTCAAGAAGAATGGTATGCCTCCAATGTGATCTTCATGGCCGTGCGTTACTATTAAACCTTTGACTTTCTCTTGATTTTCTACCAAATATGTAATGTCAGGTATTATTAAATCAATCCCTAATAAGCTTTCATCTGGAAATTTATTTCCACAATCAATTAGTATAATGCTATCCATGCACTCGACAGCGTACATATTTTTGCCTATTTCATTCATACCACCTAACGCGAAAATTGATAATTTAGTGTTTGTACTCAAAGTTGATACCCTCCACTATTATTAATAATAAGAGTAGTATGCCTTTGTTTCTAACCAATTATAAACAGAAATATTACAGTTAATAATTTCTTCACCATAAACTACTTTTCTGTAAAACATCAACGCTCAACCTGTGTCATAGGATAATATTCTTTTGACCCAATTCCACGTTCATGCATACGTTTTATATATTCCAATTCGTCTTTCAGTTGCTCCACTGGATCTGTTTTTACAGTATTGGAACTATCAGTTAGAAGTTGTCTATTATAATGAAAAACATATTTCTTTTTCCGAATATAGTATTCCACAACAAAATCTTCCATACTACCATTCCATGAAAACTCGTTAATTTTGACAGGTTCTTGACAGTGGTCCGTAAATATCTCCAATTGATTAAAAATAGCAGTTAGTCTTTCTACGATTTCCTTTTTCATATATGTTTGCCTTCCTTTCTCAATATTCAGGTTAACACCTGTAAAATATAAATACTTTTTTGTATTGAGTAATATATATTATTACATACCTCATTCCATCAAATCTAATCCATAAACATAACTAAATAAAATGGGTATCCCTTTTGCTCAGAATGAGGTCCTTATATAAGTATTGAAGTGTTGATGAGATAGAAGCGAACGAGACTCCTCGAAAATGCTTACACATTTTCTTCGTGCGTGGGCTATTTCGAGGAAGCACCTCAGAGTCCTGCGGGAAAAGCAACAGCCGAAGACCCCGCAGGGTGGGTTTTCCCAGGGAGGCTGAGGCGTTGCCCGCGGAAAGCGAGTTCGAGAAGATCTCAGCAACACGTCACCATTTTGATGAAGTTATTATGATTCTGAGCTAGTGGGATACTCATTTTAAATAATTAAGACCTGGTAAGACAAATTTTCAGAGGAGTGGTGTTTTGGCTTATACTGTTATTTTTGGCATCGTGTTAGGGCAAATTGTTTGTCGTATTACCTATAGTAAATATGTTGGCATGTTTGATTGGACACATAAATTTTTCAATTATATCATCGTTCCCTTGATTGTTTCCTTTCATTACTGGATTTATATGAGTTTATTTTTACCTCAACCAAAATGGGGATTACACTATATGGTAGGATTGTTCCTTGGGTTTGTCGTTCAATTTTTTATTGTGAGAATACGAAAAGAGTATTTTTCAGAACTATTTCAATATGACATGAATAGAGAGAACCAAAAAAGCAGGTAACTTTAACCTTTTACATATCACACTGGAATAATTAGGAACACCCTTTACCTATAACACTAGTGTAGACAGCTGAGTTTCCTTTACATAAACAAAAATGAAGAAAAAGTGGAAGTACACCACCTTTTCTGCACCTTAGTTCATACATTATGGATACTCACCTTATCTTAACTTAATCCTCCATAAACAAGCGGGCATAATACATGGATTCATCATCTAGTTCGTTCTTATCTTTAACATCCTGTAAGCTTTTTTTCTGTTCATCACTGGAAACCTGAAAACTTCCAGAAACATTTGGAACAGTCTTTTTTTTGCTTTTTGTCCATCTTTCATCACATCCTTATATTTAAAGTTTGCAGTTTAGTATTTGTTTATGTTTATCAAAAAAACAGTCCCCTAATGTTAGGAGACTGCAAATATAAATATTAGCTACTTTTCTCATTTAATACGACTGGTTTCGAAGGCTTTACTAATGATTTTTTCTGCCACACTTTACTTCGCCAGCGAAGATGCATTAATATTGCCCTAACCCATTCATCTATAATCAATGCTGTCCAGATTCCGTATAGGCCATAGCCAAAGTGAACCCCCAGGAAGTATGCTAGTGGTACGCTAATTCCCCACATGGATATTATCCCCATCATAACAGGAAACTGTGCATCGCCAGAAGCACGGAGAGCACTGATAATTACTAAATTGGATGTTCTTCCAGGCTCTAAAACTAATCCAAAAAACAGCAATGTTGCACCGACAACTATAATCTCCCCTTGATCAGTGAATATAGAAAATAAAAACTCACCTGAAAGGGCAAATATGATTGCCACACTTATAGCTACTCCTAATGCCCAGCGGAGTCCACGGTACATTTGTTTGTAGGCATAGTCTAATTTCCCAGCACCTACTAATTGACCAATATAAATTTGCATTCCTTTAGACATGGCCATGGAGAAAACGGCAAGAAACATTAACAAGTTTTGTGTATATACTTTAGTTGCTAAGGCCGTTGCTCCTAGCATTGTAATAAAAATTGTAATGACAATTTGACTTAAATTATAGGACAAATGCTCTCCAGCAGAGGGAATGCCGATCTTCATAATTTTCTTTACATAGGCCAACTTTAAGCGTAGGTAGCTTTCCCACGTTATTTTCACCTCTAAGCGTCTGTATAAAATCACGAACAGAATTAGCATCCCTAATGTTCTAGCACCTGCAGTTGCAATCGCTACTCCAGTTACACCTAATTGGGGAAAGCCTAGAGCACCAAAAATAAAAAGATAGTTCCCAATGATATTTAATATGTTCATACCTAGGGAAACAAACATGACATCTTTCGTAAATCCTTGTGCCTGTAAGACTGAGAACATTGTAAGTACCATTGCTTGTGTGAACAATGTTCCACCAACGATAATCATGTATACATTAGCATAAGCATAGAGACTTTGATCTAAATTAAACATAGATAAAAAGGGTTGCCGAAATAGTACTACAATTGCACTCATAAATAAGCCAAACAAAAGATTAATAACAAGGGCATTTGCAATCGTACCACTAACATCTTTCAATCTCTTAGCACCAATGAATTGGGCCACCACTACTCCAGATCCCATTGCCGTAAAATTAAACAAGACAAAGGTAAACATCATTAGTTGATTGACAACCCCAATGGCTGCTACTGCTTCGTCAGATACAAAGCTAAGCATAAACACATCAGAAAACTTCATTAAGGCCTGTAATGCTACTTCTATAAAAATTGGCCATGTAATAACAAATAAAGAAATTTTTTCAACTGAACTACGACTAGACATCCACCAACCACATCGCTTTATCAATACTATTTATCGTACATATGAAAAAATTATTCCATACTTTCACTGAACAAACTACACTCTATCATTTTTTCTATAGTTTGCAGGGTATAATCATTAGTTTATTCGCTTATCCCAAGGGAAAATTAGAAAAACTAGGCTATTCATCGCTGCTGATTTTGCTTGATTATACCCTTAATGGCAGTCACTTTTTCCTCTACAAATTCCAAATCCTTCTGTCCTAGTTTTTCGTTACTATAAACAGCCTTATTAAAAATGGCCATTAGCCCCTTTAAATATGGTGTTAGGGATGGATTATCCTCCCCCCAATTTCTAAACGTTTCTGCTAATGTGTCATATTCATTAACCTTATATCCCTTTTTCCTTCCATAGTTTAACAAGCTTTCTAGTTCTAAAACGATCATTTCGTTAGGAGAAAAATTTGCCTTTTTTCTCCACCGGGGGCGAAAACTATTAATTGATTTCTTGAAAAGATAGGATAAATAGAATAGTAAAGCTACTGACCCAAGCATACCACTAATATACAAAAGAATTGATTTGTAATTAGTATTACTAGCTTCATAGCCTGCTTCTAGTGAAGAATCTTCTTCCTCTTGTCTTCCATCCTCTACACTATCCATCTCCGTAACGACTGGTGCAGAAAATGATGGTGTTGGTTCAAATGGAATCCATCCAAACCCTTCAAAATAAATCTCTACCCAAGAATGGGCATTGGAATTTGTTACTGAGAAAATACCTGGTGCTCCATAGTCATTTGCTTCAATGAGTTCCATGGGGTCTTCTTGTCTTGTCCCTTCCGTAAATCCCTTTACCCAACGAGCAGGAATACCAACTGCTCGAGCTAACACAACCATGGATGTGGAGAAGTAATCACAGTAACCTTCTTCTATTTCAAAAAGAAACCGGTCTACAAAATCGGGACTAGTTCCCTTACTATCATCTGGAGTTGTTGAATAAGTATAGGTGTCCCTGAGAAATGTTTCGATTGCCTTTACTTTGTCATAACTATTTCCATACTCTTCTGTGATTTCTTCACTTAAGCTCACGACTCTCTCTGGAAGGGATTCAGGTAGTTGTAAATATTTATCCCACTCCCCAAAGTAATCTCCATCAATTGGTTTAGCTTCTCTTAATGCATATTCATTAATAATTGGGACTTCTGAGATTAAATGATACTTATTAGGAAACGCCGCCCCACTAGCTATATAGTGAATTTCCCCTAATGGTGGTAGCCAAACTAAAGAAAAATCATCGTCCAAGTCTTTTTCCTGATCTAATTCTAAATATCTCACTAATTCATTCACAGTCTCTTGAACTTCTAAATCCATTGTTTCTAAGATTTCGATTGTTTTTATCGTTGGTGCACCGAAAAGAACCGGATAAGGAAGTGAACTGCTAACAGAAAATTCTATTGTCTGCTGTACTTCCCTTGTCTTTAACTTTGATTTATTAACAGAGGGATATCCCTCTGAACTTCCTTGAGGATCAGGCAAAGCAGTTTCTCCTGTAATAAAAGTTAGTTCAGGTAAACCTGTATCCATGGAGATCCTATTATTCCAACCCTGACCATTATAATAAGCCTTCGTTTCCCCTCGCCAATAATATGGGTATGAGGTTGTCACAGTCATTACAGGAGAGTGGTCAAAATCAAAACTACCACCGAGTTCACTGCTGTTCCTACTATAACCAGAAAGGGAATTACTAACTGGAAAAATAGAATCCCTATCTCCGTTTCCTGACGGAGGAGCAACTACCCTTTCCCCTTCTGTATAGTTTTTCCAGGCAGTGTAAGGATCTGTTAATAAGGGGTTGGCATCTGGTGCGAAAATAACAACAGACAGTATTAAACCAAAAAATATCCCGATTGGTACAATCAAAGTTTCAGGGTAATATGTTAGGTGACTCCACCTTCAGGGCTTTTTTCCCTCAACGTTTTAAAATGTTGAACAATTAGTAGAAGTAGAATAGAACAAACAATCACCGTTGTTTCTATCCATAATGACATACCAGTGTACGTGTCAATACTTACTAAACAAATAGTTATAACTACCATTAAGGAAATTGCTCTGTATTTAGAGCGAAACCAAATCATTGTTGCAATAAATACAAGCCATGTCCCAATGACATAGGGTAAAAATGGGAAAAGGATATACATTTGCAGAAAATCATAATACACAGCTTGAAATACACCCTCCCACGTAGATTCAAAAAATACTGTGGGACGCCAACCTAGAAACAACAATAATGTTCCAGAAATAATAAGCAATTTCTTTAAACGACTTATCCAATTACTAGTTGTGATCATTGACTCAGTTAATGCAATCATTACTATTAAAAAATTTAATTATTGTTGTATTTATATCAGAATACGATGAAAAAGACTGCACTACCGTATACCAACATTATGGAAATAAGAACTACAAAACTAACATACAGCCAATCTGTTGAGTTCAAGAATGATTTTAATTTTTCTCTTAACCGACTTTGCTGTTTCATACCCTTCCCCCTAATTTGTCAGGAAGTTCTTGTAAGTTCATAATTGGATACAGTTGTACCTGTTTTCGAGTGAAACTTCTCATCCATGTTTTTACGTGTTGGTGCTCTAACGTCTGGGGAAGCCACAAATGACAAATGTGTACATTTCTTTTTCTTAGATTAGAAAATGTAGTAACCAAATTATCACTAATTGTTGGAGAAACAACTACTAACACACTTCCAGAATCTAATGGTAAGCGACTGTCCCTTATTACTTTCTCTAAAGATACTTTCCCAGTGTGTGAAGACATTAATAAGTAATTGTCTAAATGATGACTATGCCTAGTACCATTAATTACCTGAAAGAAGTTTGAATCGAATGATATAACCTGAAAGGACATACCCTTTTCTTTTAAATAATTAATAACAGATGTGAATATACTTACAGCTAATTCAAACTGATCTTCATTGTCATACATGTGTATATATTGATCTAGAAGGAGAACAATTTTGGGGTGGTATTCCCGTTCGAACTCTTTTGTCTTCCATTCTCCTGTTTTGGCGGAAGCATTCCAATGAATTCGAGAAAGTTGTTCTCCAGCATGATACTCCTTAACTCCGTCTATATACGTTGATTCCCTTTGGAATATAGCAGTTGAGGACCGGTGATAGGCATGAAAGGAATCAATATATTCCCATCGAGCAATGTGAGCAGTTTTTGGATACACAAAAAAAAGTGCTAGCTTGTCTAAAGATAGATTTATGGTGAAAAATATTGAATATATCCCCCGTAACACATTCTGTATCACGAAATTGATAAACCCCACGTTTGAGTCCTTCAAATTTGTATTCTATTTCCCCTTTCCCATACGTGTTTGGAACAAAGGACGATTCATTCGTCTTTATTAAATTATTATTATAGTAAATAGAGTCTTTCACAAAAACATAGGTTATTGGCCATAAACCTGGTAGTTCAAAGTTCATTTTTATTTCAACGGTCGAACCGGCTACTAACTGATTTGTCATTATTTCTCTTGTTCCTTTTATGTTCCTTATTCCGCTCCAACGTTCAATCATTATTGGATAAACCGTCAATAATGTTAAAATGGAAACTAAAATAATACTTAACTTTCCGCCCACAAAAAGAAAATAAAATATACTAGACAGCCAAAAAACCAGAAAACAGGTAAACATGGTTAGTTGATTTTTCGGAACCCATTTTTCATACAATCGTTCCAGCATCCAATCACTTCCTAACTCCAGTAGGAACCTTCACTTGTTCGATAATAGATTGTAAGATTACTTGTTCATTCAAATTCTCCATTCTCGCTTCCGGTTTCAAAACGAACCGGTGACAGAAAATGTATGGTACTAAATATTTCACATCATCAGGTGTTACAAAATTCCGCTGTTGAATAAACGCATATGCTTTGGCAGCTTGCATTAATGCAAGCGTCCCTCTAGGGCTTACTCCTAACAATATGTGAGGATTTTCTCTCGTAAGGGTAGACACCTCTAACAAATAGTCAACTATCCCATCTTCCATAAAAACAGATTCCACCCTCTTCTGTATCTGTTCCACTTCTTGCATTGTCGTAACAGACTTTAACTGGGAAATCTCTAAGTGTTTGGCTTTATTTAGTAGCAGTTCCCTTTCCATCTGTTTTGTTGGATAACCTAAAGAAAACTTCATCATAAATCGGTCCAATTGTGCTTCTGGTAGTGGGAAAGTCCCTTCCAATTCAATAGGATTTTGTGTTGCAATTACAGTAAACGATTGTGGTAGTAGGTAGTGTTTATTATCAACACTCACTTGTCGCTCTTCCATTGCTTCTAATAATGCAGACTGTGTTTTCGTTGAAGCACGATTTATTTCATCTACCAGTAAGAGATTTGAAATAACTGGACCAGGCTGATAAATAAACTGCTCTTCTTTCGGGTGATAGATAGAAAAGCCTGTAATGTCAGTTGGGAGCACATCAGGAGTACATTGTACCCTTCGAAAGTCACCTTGAATGGTTTTCGCTAATGCCTTCACAAGCAACGTTTTCCCTGTACCTGGAACTCCTTCTAACAGAACATGCCCCCTAGCCAAAAGGGAAGTCAGCAACAATTCTATTTCCTTTTCTTTTCCTAAGATGATACTTTCTATATTTTCTTTGATTTTATTTACTAATGTAAATTCTCTCGTTAACACAATACCCCCCCTAACAATGTATTGCTGTTTTTTCTTTGATTAATAATTTGGTAGTTGATATCTATTTTAACATACTCACAAAAACTAGTTTTCGTACTTAAGATGGTAACTTATGTACCTAGTAAATAAAAAACAACCGTCTTAATTGGAGTAACCCGTTCGGTTGAGAGGGAGAAACACGTAATTCGCAATCTAAATAACAACTTGTTTAACAAGGTAATTAGTAGGCCAAATCACAAGGTCTGCTTTTCTTTTTAAATATTGGGAATATTTTACTTGGTAATGGTATAATAAAGGGGTGAAATGACATACAAAACATAACGCATAGTTTAATAAACGGTATGTAACTAAACGGGGAGTTTAGCGAAATTATGAGTTGCTTATGTGCAGCTCTTTTTTATATCTACAAGTTATAAAATGATGGAGCATGACAGGATTGTTAGCGAAAATAATGTAATATATATATTGAATTATGTAATATATATGTTACAATAAAAGAAAAAAGGAGAATGATATTGAGTAACAAAATAAAAGTAGCAAGAACGGAAAAAGGTCTCACTCAACAAGAATTAGCTAAACGCATTGGTATTACAAGGCAGACGGTGAGTTTAATTGAGAAGGGGAAATATAACCCATCATTAAAACTTTGTTTAGATATCTGTTATCAATTAGATAAAACCCTTGATGAATTATTCTGGGTAGAAAAGAGGAGGAGCCAATAAATGTTTAAAAAGATAACTGATGAAAGAATTATGGAAAAAAACTTAAAAATGTTTCGGACACTCTATCTTGTGCAAACCGCTGGAATTATCATTGTATTATTATTGCATGTTATTGAGCATGGTTTCTTTGAATTAACTTCAACCCCTGTATGGTATGTTTTTATTATTACAACTATCGTGTACGCTTATTTACAAATGGATATCTCCGTTGATAATGAAGAAAATGATAAAGCACCATCTAAATATTCATACGGAATAGGATTCATAATTAGTCTAGTTATTGCAGCTATTATTGCTTTTGTTGTCTTAGCTGATAACCCAATGTTAGTTAAACTACTAGCAATGGCTTTATTGTTTATTGCTACTTTTACTCCTTTTGCTTTTGTCCTTTTTCTAAAAAATAAGAAGGCAAAAGACTTACATGACGAGTAAATTTATATTGAACAAACGAAACATTATATATAGTATCATGGAAAAAAATGAGGTTCTATCGAACCTCATTCTATATTTACATGTTATTAATGATAAGGCTATTTTAAATTGATCTCGTTATAAATAGCCGCCCAATCCACCTTTAATTGCTCCTTTAACTTCTTATTTTCTTCTTCGAGTTGCTTCACTTTTTTTTCGAAGTGATTCAATTATCACATCTTTGGAATGTTCTGTCATATTTCGTTTAACTTGTTTCGGGGACTCTAATTTTTCTTCTTGCTTTCTTAATGTTTCAATTCTAGACCTAATCTCACTGTATTTATATAAAAAAGGTTTTGTACTCCGGCTTTTGCCGATACAGAATTAAAATTTATCTTCTCTTTTTGTTTAATCATTTCTTTAATGGTGTTTTCAACCTTTTGCTTTGTTTTTTTCCTTTTTCTCTTCTATACTTCGAAGTAGTGGATCAATATTTGGATTTTTGTTTGCCATTGTATTTCATCTCTTTCTATAATCATTTTCTCTAATTCTCTTCTTGTTTTAGGGAGGCCGTAAAATCCTCCATTCGTTTCAATTCCATCTCTAATTTCCTTGTACTTTTTTAGTTTTGGCTGAATAATTTCAGCTGATCTATTTCTACCTGATTTTTGATATATTGCAATATCAGTTTCTATTTTAAGAATTTGTTCGTTGTAGAAATCTAGAAACGTCCGATCTACATGGAAACTACGACAACTGTTTTTTATACAAGGTGGTTCTAATGTTTCCTCTAGATAATCACAATTATTCTTTGGACTTTTAATACAAAACCCATGATCCAAACGAATTGAATCTAAATTATGACGAATCCATTCTAGCTCTAATCCATTTTCAACAGCTTGTTGTTCTAATGTAGTTTCGACTACTTGCCCCCCTTGCTGAATCTTTACAGCCCCATTGTTTGAAGCCTTTTCCCATTCTCTACGAAGAGTGGTATCATGAATCTGGGCATACACCAGTGTCATTTCTGGGCTCGCATGAGCCATTAACTTTTGAACATGTAATATATTCATTCCGTTATTAATAAGATTAACTCCAAATCGATGCCTGAACGCGTGTGGCTTGCATCGGTATATGCTTCCTTTTTCATCGACTATATTATTTTCTAGAGCTAATTTATTTAAATTGTTGACTACGTTTTCTCTTGAAATAGGCTGCCCTTTCCTTGTTCCACTATAGGTTGGAAATAGATAATTATTGGGATTACTATCTGGTGACGATTTACGTTTCGTTAATTCCTGTTGCGTAAGAATTACTTTGGCTATTTCTTCAGAAACAGGGACCCGATGTGTTTTATCTTTAACTTTACGTTGTTCTCCAACAATCCACCAACCATCATCCTTTTGAATCAAGCAATCTATCTTTAGGGCACAAGTATCTGAGATTCTAAACCCTGTTGCCTCTAGTAATAATATAATCTGTCTTATTTCTTCAGGTAGTTTTTCCATATTATTCATTATTTGCTCCCATACAAAGTCAGATATGTACTTAACATTATCCTTTGATTTGGGAGGGTACTTAGGTTTGTCTTCAGGAAAAATTAGTAATCTAACAGGTTTTATTGGTGCTTCCTCCCATCCAAACCTTTGTAGATAGTCAATTAAAGTTTCTAGAAAGGTTATAGAGCGGCATATATAGTTGGCCGAAGGAGCTTGTCCCTTATAGTTACTATTTCCACCCATAGGATGCGTTCGTAAGAACTCAATAAATTGTTCAATATCATTTCTGCTTAATTGATCCAATCCTTCCCAATTTGGGTACTTTTTATGAATGAATTTGAAGAAGACCTGTAGCTTTGCCATGTTTTGAATTGCTGATCCCCAGCTAAGGCTTTCCTGTATTAAAACACGGCTTTTGACATACTTTTTTAAGAGATTCCTAAAAGGTATAGGAACTGAATTAAAATTCAATGTGCAATCTGTAGAAGTGCTCTGATTGTAATCAATTCCTAGCTTACGGACATTCCAAATGTCTTTTTCAGTTTCGCTTCGACCATCATACCAATCAATATAAAAGTCATGAATTCGATTATATAACTGCACATAACCTTTAACTGTTAACTTACTGCAACCACCTTCGAAAAGATGAGTTTTATAGTGAAACAAAAACTTTTCATATGAAATGTCTAGAATTGAATTTATATCTGAATAAAACTCTAGGATAAACCGTTGTAATCTATTTATTGCTGTAGACCTTCTCCATACTGTCTCCATCTTCAATACTGATTCAGTTAGACATTTGAAAAAATAGTATTTTAATTCATTCGTTACTCCTGGATTTAATGCTGTGTTAAATTTAACAACTTGTTTATTTATATTGGTTTCACTAGTGTAAAGTGGGCATTCTATTGGAATCCAACTATCATTGGTCCAATATCCTTGTAACTCTGTCTCAATTCGTTTGTGCTGGATTTTTTTTAGTTTCCTTCTTAGATAGGTTTAACTGCATCTTTATTCCCACCCTTCATATTCTCTTGGGCTTTTAGCCACTCTTTTCGAATTGTTTCGTCTGTTGGATGGACGTATGTTTGTATTGTTGTTTGGACCTGTGAGTGCCCTAACAACTTTTGAATTATTGATACTTCTACCCCTTGTTCATGGAGCTCAGTGGCATAAGTGTGCCTTAACATATGGGGTGTAATGTCAATCTTAGTTTTCTTTCTTATTCGTTTAATTACATCGAAAGCTGCTTGATATTTTAATGGTTCTCCCTTATTAGGACCAGTTAAATTTATAAATACATGATTGGTATCCGCATCATGAATATCAATTAAATAATCTTGAAAAACATTCATTGTATCGCCAGATACATATACCCTTCTCCCTCTGCCATTTATAGTCTTAGATTCTCGTACTTGAATAGATGTTGAACCAATATCAAAGTCCTCAATCCATAAAGATAATGCCTCTCCAATTCTAAGACCACCTTCATATAAAACTCGGACCAATAAAGCATCTCGAATATTACTACACGCATCATGAATAGATTGAACCTGATCTTTTGAAAGTGTTAGAACTTCTCTTCGAGGTTCTTTGATTTTTAATATGTTTCTATCATGTGGCTTCCCCTTCGATATGTGATGAAGAAAGGGTTTGAATGATCGGTGATTCCCAATTACTTGCTTCTTTGTTTTCTCAGATAAATCATTTTCATAATCTTCAATTCGCATCAAGTAGTCATAGAAACTCTGAACGCAAGTCACCATAGTATTAACTGTTCGCTCAGATCTCTTTGCTTTTGTTTGTTGTAATTGAATAACTTTAGTAGATTGATGCGGACTTCTTAGCCAAGATATATACTCCGCCAGAAGATCAAGATCTACTTCCTTGTACTCCTTTTCTTTTTCGTTTAAAAATTGAAAGTAAAACTTTAAATAATGACAGTATGACTTTAATGTATTTTCTGCTTTCCCAATGTTATCTAGATATTTAAGAAACCTTAATACAGGAACAATAGGTTTGTTATCCCCATCGATAAGCAAGTATCTCTTTTTGTCATTAATTAAAACCTCTTGCACTTTCATCAACATCACCTCCAGGTACAATAGTGATGTATTTTTGTTACTCTTTCTATGGAAACTATGTTTACTATATTTATTTACTAAATATATGTAGTAAATAAAGAAACAAAAAGGGCGTAGTATTTAACGTTATTAACGTTAAATACTACGCCCTGATATACTACATATAAGGGTGCGTTAGTATAAGAAGAAATAACATTTTTAAAAGGAGCTTGGAATCCGATCCAAGCTCCTTTTAAGTATGTCTTATCAGTGATAGCTAAACGCTGTGCTGGTATCATTTTGACCTTACGTGTTTTTAAGAATAATCATTGATAGTGATTTTCAACACCCCAATTAATAACCCTTTTATCATAAGGACAAAAATTATTGTACTAACGCGATTTGCTATGCTAAATACTAATCCTAATGCTAAAACGTTCTAAAATCATAATAAAGCCTGATAAATCAACGAAAAAAAGAGATGCGAATTAGCGTGATAATTCCATCTCTAATTGGCGTGTTATTTCATGTTTTCTCCCTCTCAAACGAACGGCTTATTAATTGGAGACAGTTGTTCAATGATTAGAGTCAAATAATTAAAAAGGCAGCGTTTCTTTCACCTTAAAATGCCCTCTCAATTCCTGTATTAAATGCTCATATGGGGTAGTTTCAACTTGACGAAACCCTTTCTGTGTATATAAGTGGACAGCATTTGGTAATTCATGCTTTAACTGTTTTCTCAATTTCTTACCTGCATCGTCTTCATCCACAAGAATGTAGACCTCCTTGTCCTCCACAGGCAATATAAAAGATTCCAGCTTTTCTTCACTTAGTGTCCCGTTTGTACAAATGATATCAACTGGTTCATCTAAGACAGCCTTCACTCTTTTTCTGTCGTTTATCCCCTCAACGATCAACACTTTTCCCATGTTTTCCTCATTCCCTTGTAGGTGTGTTAGCAATAGTGTAGTGAACCTCTCCTGCTAAATCATAGATTTTGATGGAGCATCCCTTATCTTGAATACAGTACAAAACCAGTTTAAGCCACCTTCGGTGACTCCATTACTGAATAAAGACTAATTAACGAAGACAAGGTTTGTTGTGTTCTTTTTGACAATTCAGGAACGTTTGCCTGAAAGGCCAACCACTTCTTTTCAGAAGTGGATTTTTGAATACCGCGAATAAAATAACGTGCACCAATATTATAGCTAGCGGATAGATCCGCATGATAGACTTTGCCTGTCGTAAACGTGGCAAGGTCTCTTTTGCTATTACGTTCCACTTTACCTGATCCATCAAATGCTAATGCACTTGTATTTCGAGCGTTTATCCTTGAAATCCTCATGCCTTGGAAGTGTGCCATTTCCTCCACTTTGTTTTGGATACCTTTCTTCCGCCAGTAGCGAAGTTTGAAACGGAGTTTCTTTGCACCGTAGTGATTTTTAGGCACTTTCATTTTATCAAGGTACTCGAATACAATCACATCACATTGATGGGATTGGGCAAATCTTACGATTTCAGAAGAAGTGTGATGGATAATATGTTTTTGTAACCCATTGATTCTTCTCCAAAAATTTGGTGCTGCAATCCAACCTGAAACGGACTGTGCTTTGCGGAGTTTGTTTGTCATGGTATACAAGTGGTCTTTTTCTTTTGACTGGTTAATAAACTTGCGAGCCAAGACAGTGCCCCTTGCATCCATGATGGAACAAACTGCAGAATTATTAATGTTTAAGTCGACAGCACAAATAATTTGGTCATCGATCGGTGTGTTTGTTAATTTTACTTTTGATTGAAACGTAAAGTGGAGAAAATATTTCTTTCCCACCTTCACCAGTTTAGGGCTAGATTCCTTCCAGCCCCAAACATCCCGTTTATAATGGTCTTGTTCTTTAAACTCGATGTCTACCCATACCCAATCGTTGTTGTGAAATACTTTTATCTGAGCACTTGTATCGGATGTTTTCATAAACATATTTCCTTTATAAAACACGGGAAATTCTTTGTGATTCACCTGTAATGTGGGGGCTTTTTTCTTGAATGTCACTCCTTGTAATAGAGCCATCTCCTTTTCTTCCACCCAGTTTTGATAGTTAGAGCGGAAGCTCTTCACTTTCCCAAAGGCAGAAGCAATGGCACTTCTTCTGAAGTAAGAAGGAAATTTATAAAAAAAGTTGATCGAACTCTCTATATTTAGGCAATGGGTTTGATTTTGTTGTATGAATAAGCTTTTCTACTTCTGGAACGATGGACTTACTTGTTCTATCCTCGAGATTACCGAATTCCTTTTCCATAACCTCAATAATAAAGGACAAAGCTAGATTATACACCTCCAGTGTGGCGTCAAAAATACGGGAGTGATTGGTAATCTTATGGCGTAATGTTTTCGCTATTTTCATACTGAACACCCCTTTACCAAAACGTATGTTCTATAGTTTATTATACGATAGATTAATTTTCGTTGTAAACGGAGAAGGGAGTATAATGGAGTATAAAAAGAATCGACACGCCTATTACAAATTAACCTACCACTTCGTTGTTGTTACAAAATAGAGACATAAATGCATATCAGAGAAAATGATGATACGGCTAGTTGCTTTGTTCGAGAAATGGGATTGTGAGCTAATTGAAATGAATGGGGAGGAAGATCATGTACATATCTTGTTTGATGCCCCTCCTCAGATCAACCTGGCCAACACTATTAATAGTTTTAAAACGGTCACTTCCCGTTATATTAGAAAAGAGTTTCCTAAGGAACTGGAAACGTTTTATTGGAAACCTTATTTTTGGAGTCGAAGTTATATGATTTTAACCACCGGTGGTGCTACCATTGATGTAATAAAAAAATATTTTGAAAGACAAGGAGAATAAGACCTTAGTGCCTCCCCCCACTAAATCAAGATTTTGAAGGGGAATGCGGCGCTAATAGTTTTGTTCAAAAGGACCGTGGAGAAGTACCAACATAGAAAAAAGAAAATTGCCGCTGTTACTGCCTGTTCCAATGTGACAGGTATAGAAACTCCATATCATAAAATAGCCAAAGTCATTCACCAATACGGTGGAGTCTGTTTTGTAGATTTTGCATGCTCCGCACCTTATGTAAATATCAATATGAAACCAAAAGACAAAGAGGAAAGGTTAGATGCGATCTACTTTTCGCCTCATAAATTTTTAGGGGGGCCTGGAACGAATGGAGTTCTTATTTTTGATAAAAATCTATATAATAATACGATTCCAGATCACCCTGGAGGTGGTACGGTAAAATGGGTAGATCCATGGGGAGGAAGAAGTTACCTTGATGATATTGAGAAAAGGGAAGATGGAGGAACGCCAGGATTTCTCCAAGTTATCAAGACAGCATTAACTGTTAAGCTGAAGGAAGAGATGGGGGTTAGTAAGATACTGGCTCGTGAAAAGGAGCAGTTGGAACTAGTATTTAATAAACTTAGAAATAAACCTCACCTCCACATTTTACAAGGAGATATTCGTGAACGCCTAGGAGTATTTTCATTTTATACGAAGGCGGTGCATTATAATTTATTTACAAAACTTTTAAGTGATAGGTTTGGTATTCAGGCACGGGGAGGATGTTCCTGTGCAGGACCTTATGGGCACTACTTGCTGGGGATTGGTAAAGAGAAATCAAGGAAACTTAGGAAAGAGATAGAGGCAGGAAATTTACAGCATAAACCAGGCTGGGTTCGTATTTCCATCCATCCAACCATGACTAATTCAGAAATAACCTTTATCGCCGATGCCATTTTATCTATTATGGAGAATCATGAGGATTGGAAGAAGGATTACAGCTATGATAAAAGAAAAAATCAGTTTTTTCATAGGAATACGAACGATAAAGGGGAATTGACCAGTTGGTTTGAATGAAATATGTGCAATAAAAAGGTTGAATGTGGTGGTTGCATTTAACCTTTTTCCTTAATAAATACTAGAAAGCAAAAAATCTTCCAGTTTATATCTAATTCTAGCACCATCGGCTAGTCTTTAATTAAACGACAGAATGCTGTTCCGTTAAAATAGAGAAGGAAGCTTACGGCTCCACTGTCATGAGTTGGATTGAACGCCTCAATCCCACTCTTCGCGATGATTTCCTTGGAGAAGAGTGTAATTGAACGTCCCAATCCCACTCTTCGTGATGATTCCTTGGAGAAGAGTGTAATTGAA
>JAJOJL010000164.1 GCA_021208645.1 Bacillus sp. (in: firmicutes)
CCCTCTCAGGTCGGCTACGCATCGTCGCCTTGGTAGGCCATTACCCCACCAACTAGCTAATGCGCCGCGGGCCCATCTCACAGTGTTAGGATAAATCCCAACTTTTACAATAGAATCATGCGATTCCATTGGTCATCCGGTATTAGCTCCGGTTTCCCGGAGTTATCCCAGTCTGTAAGGCAGGTTGCCCACGTGTTACTCACCCGTCCGCCGCTAACTTCTCCATAGCAAGCTATGTTGAAGTCCGCTCGACTTGCATGTATTAGGCACGCCGCCAGCGTTCGTCCTGAGCCAGGATCAAACTCTCCAATAAATTGTTGAGATTGATTGCTAGCTGCAGATTTTCATCTGGCTAATTTTGTTTCTTTTGACGGGATATTTAAAATATCCCACTTCGCTTGGCTTTTTGTTTAGTTTTCAAAGGTCAAAACTTCCGTTTGTTGTTTTAGTGACAACTTTTATACTATATCAAAATAACTTTTCGTTGTCAACAACTATTTCATTTTGTTTTTCATCGCTGATTGCGACAAGAATGATTATATCAGACCACCATCATGTTCGCAATATCTTTTTTTGGAATAAGTAGCTGTTTAATATAAACAACTGCTTTTTTTAGCGACAAAAATGATAATAACATAAAAAGAGAAAACAATGCAACCTATTTTTTCTTGTTTTTCTATTCCACTACTAAATAAAATGCATTGTAGTAAATAGAAATATAACTTTCTTGTATACAGCACCTTATTTAATGTTCCACAAAATAATATTAATAAAACACAATCTTTACCTTTTTCCTTAAAAAATTTTTTTAACAATGAAGAGATTCTTTGTCTCTATCCTTCCCACAGAAAAAACAAGCTTTATAAGGGCTTGTTTTAGCTTTAATAGAAATAGAAATAAACTAGTTTAATTTTCTTTAGAAGTTACACCTTCTTCCATAGACTGCACGATCACAAAGCCATCACCAGAAAACTCCATTTGAAATGATTCCCCGCTACCTCTTCCAAGGAAGGTACGGTAAGTTATATCGGTTCTGAACTTTGGCTGTAGATGCCCAGACCATGCTACCGTTGCTTGTGGGTCTGTCATAACTGGTATACCTGGCCGAACAAGTAACGTTAATGGCTCAAAATGTGATGTTATCGCAACCATACCTCTACCTGATAGTGTTATATTGAATAACCCACCTGACATAACACCAGCAATTCTTTTCATTAGTTTTATATCCCAATTGATACCTGGCTCAAAGGCCAACAAATCATTTCCATTCACCGTAATCGTATCATTATCTAATTGAAGTATTGAAATTTTCTTTCCTTCATCTGCTAAGTACAACTCGCCTTGCCCCTGGGCCTTCATGAGCTGGGTACCTTCATTGGTAAAAGCTTTTTTAAGCATTCTCCCAACACCATGCTCTAAAATTCGTTCTCTCTCAAACTTAATATTTCCATTGTAAGCAACCATAGAACCCATTTTCGCCCAGACCATGTCCTTTAAATTAACCTCTAAGATTCTAGGGGTTTCTAGCTCGAAAAATTCGGTACTCCGCTCGTTTTGGACTGTTTTTCTTATAAATTCATCAATAGAATATTTACTCATGCTATGTAGCCTCCTCTTCTTCTATTATTAGTTCATACGTTAAAAAGTACTATAGGTTTCAATTAGTGAAGTACATTATTTCATATAATAGAAGGTTATTCTCAATTCAAAGCTAACCATTTTCCGATTTGTTTCTATTATTTAGGTCACACTTTGACAACTTTTCAAAAACCTTCACCGGTGACACACGTCACATCCTTACCGGAAACAACCTGATACTATTTATACAAACATCGATATAAAGGGGTGTAAGCATGAGTGAAATAATCAATAACCGCGAAGTAATGACGAAGGATGCATCAACTAGGGAACAACTGTTGAAACAAATATTAAAGGAGCTTCATGCTGGTGTGAATCCCACTGAAGTAAAAAACCGTTATAAAGGGAAAATAGATAACATCCTCATTAGTGAGCTATCTAAAATGGAGTATCAATTAATGATGGAAGAGGGAATTGATCCAGAAGAAGTTCGCCGAGTTTGCTCCGTTCATACAGAGTTCTTTAAAGAAACCTTCGGATTTGCTAAAGCGGATAAAGAAAAAACCGAACCACAATTCCAAGTTGGTCATCCAGTACACACTTTTTTTCAAGAGAACAAAGAAATAGCAAACTTATTAAATAATGATCTAAAAGAGCATATGGACAAATTTAAGGAAAACCAAACAGAGGAAGCAGTCTCCTTTCTCATCCATGATCTAGCTCAGTTATTGGAAATTGACAAGCATTACAGCCGTAAAGAAAACCTTCTGTTCCCATATTTAGAAAGGTATGGTATTAATGGCCCTTCCAACATGATGTGGAGTATCGATGACTTTATTCGAGGAGCGATCAAAGACCTTAAGAAACAACTGGAAAGTGGAGAGTGGGAAAAAGAGGAGGTTCTCAAATCCTTACAATTCATTTTCGATGAAGTTCTCCTTATGATATTTAGGGAAGAAAACATTCTCCTTCCTATGTCCATGGAAAAGCTAACGGAGGATGAGTGGATAAAAATTGCCAGCGAAGAGCATGTCATCGGTTATACCTTTATTGATCCACCACCAAAATGGGAACCAAAACGAGCTGATTTTACAGAAGGCAAGGATTTCTTGAAGGATGGTGTGATCCAACTAGAAACAGGCGTTTTACAGGTAGAACAGCTAGAACTATTGATGAACCATCTTCCTGTAGATATTACCTATATTGATGAAAACGATATTGTCCGTTATTTCTCCCATGGTAAAGAGCGTATTTTCCATCGGACGAAATCTGTCATTGGCCGGACCGTGAAAAACTGTCACCCACCTCATAGCGCACATATAGTTGAAGCTTTGCTCGATGATTTTAAAGCTGGGAAGAAAGACTCGGAAGATTTCTGGATTCCGTTCAAGGATAAATACGTACTGATTCGTTACTTTGCCGTTCGGGACAAAGAGGGAACGTATCGAGGGACGTTAGAATTTACGCAAAATATTAAACCGATTCAAGAGATTACTGGCCAAAAGCGATTGATGTCGTAATAGAATTTGAATGAGAAAGGGGCAGCCACCAACGGCTTGCCCCTTTCTTTTCACTTACATTTTTCCTATGATGTCATCAATAATCCCGTATTCCTTAGCTTCCTCAGCAGTCAGAAAATAATCCCTATCTGTATCACCAGCCACTTTTTCTAGTGGCTGCCCTGTTTTTTCAGCAATAATCTTATTTAATGTTTCTCGAAGCTTCATGATTCTTCGTGCAGAAATCTCTAAATCCGATGCCTGCCCCCTTGCACCGCCTAATGGCTGGTGAATCATGATTTCACTGTTTGGCAGAGCGAAACGCTTTCCCTTTGTGCCTGCAAGAAGCAACATTGCACCAAAGGAAGCTGCCATACCTGTGCAAATCGTCGTTATATCTGGTTTTATAAACTGCATCGTGTCATAAATAGCAAATCCTGCTGATGTGGAGCCGCCTGGACTATTTATATAGAGGGAAATATCTTTTTCTGGGTCATCAGCCGCTAAAAATAACAGCTGTGCCACTATGCTGTTGGCCATCTGATCATTTATTTCATCACTAACCATAATTATCCGGTCCTTAAGAAGCCTAGAGTAAATATCGTAGGAACGTTCTCCTCGGTTTGATTGCTCAATAACATAAGGGATTGTATTCATTTTATTATATCCTCCTCCATTTATGCTGCCATCGAGAGAGAACAGGTTGGAGAGGAGTGAGTTTTAACAAATTGTTTTTTATTGAATGATGGTAGTTTTCGATTTGATGTTTTTGCTTCATTGGACAAGGTGCCTGGCAGGCTACGAATCAATTTCGATGGATCCTGTTCCTGAATGATTTCTGAAATGGTTTCTACTAATGCTTCATTGTGGGTATAAGTTGTTTTGCCAGCCTTTAAGTCTTCTTCTGAAAGGTGGAGCAACTTTGTACGTACCCTGTTAAGCATTCCTTTCACAGCCGTTTCGGACATACAAAGTAAATTAGCAATTTCTGAAATCCGATACTGAAAAGCTTCCTTTAACGTGAAGATAATTAGTTGCTTTGAAGTAAGCTTCGATGCAAGTTCCAATATTATAGAAGGTTCTAATACATTTTTCAAATCCTTGTCTTCAATAATTTCAGTATTGGTTATTGTCTCTAAGCGGTTCTTCCGTACATAGTCCACCCATTGGTTATAGGCGATTTTCTTCAGCAATGCCGGAGTTATCGCATCTGAATGTTCTTGGTAATGTCTCAATGCCTTATACATGGCATCTTGGGCGAGATCTTCCGCCTGCCACTTGTTTCTGGTCAAAAACAGACAGTAACGGTATAAGGAGGTATAAGCTTCCTCTAGGTTTTTATCTTTAAGCAGATCTTCATTTGAATTTACCTTCATGTTTACGGCCATATGCTCACTCCCTTGTTCCTCTCACCTCTTTAACGAATAACATGTAAAAAAAGATACGGGGAATAGAAAAAAATTTACTTTAATCATGGTAAGGTTGGTATATAATTTATGCTTTATAAATCAAAATTCTACCAACATTAGTATATATGAAGATTTTAGTTGTTGAGTAAATATTACGTTCTTAATTCATAAAAGGCGTCTCTGTGATAAAAATGATAAGACGAGCTTACCTCTTTTGAATACAAAAGCTCGTATATTAAACCTTCTAATAAACGCGATAACCTCCGACAATCACAATAGCTCGTATATTAAACCTCCTAATAGACGCGCTAGCCTCCGACAATCACAATAGCTCGTATGTTAAACCTTCCAATAGACGTGCTAGCCTCCGACAATCACAATAGCTCGCCTATTAAACCTTCTAATAGACGCGCTACCACACCTAAATCGCTAAATCTTACAAGAAACTACTACTCACGGCAACTCATTCCCTGCTGCACGGTATAAGTCGTACCACTCTTCTCTCGTTAATCTAATATCTGCTGCCTTTGCAATCTCCCTTAGCCGCTCCGTGTTCATGGTACCTATAATCGGTTGCATTCTAGCCGGATGCCTTAGAATCCAGGCAACGGCAATGGCAGAGGTAGTAACACCAAATTTATCAGCATACTCCTTCAACTTTGCATTTAAAACAGGATAATCCTCATTATCAATGAAAGGACCCTTTAAAAGGCCAAACTGAAATGGCGACCATGTTTGAATCGTTATCTCATTTAACCGGCAATACTCAATCGTACCATTATCCCGATCTGTCGAAGCTTCATTATGCATATTTACATTCAAACCAGCATCGATCATGGGAGTATGCATTAAACTAAGCTGCATCTGATTAACGATTAACTCTACTTCCACATATTTTTTCAACAATTCTATTTGCATTGGGTTTTGATTACTAACCCCAAAATGGCGCACCTTCCCACTTTCCTTAAGCTCCGAAAATGCCTCTGCCACTTCTTCCGGCTCCACTAAGGCATCAGGCCGATGCAACAGCAATATATCAATATAATCCGTTTGCAACCGACGCAAGCTTCCATCAACGGATTGCAAAATATGCTCTTTAGAAAAATCAAAATACCCGTTCCTAATTCCGCATTTTGTTTGAATAATCATTTTTTCCCGCAAAGATTTCATATCAATGGATTCGGCAAAAATCTCCTCAGACCCCCCGCCTCCATATATGTCTGCGTGGTCAAATAACTCCACCCCTGCGTCAAGGGCATTATGGATGATTTGTGCTACATAATCTTTAGACAGCCGGTCCATTCTCATGCACCCGAGGGCAATTTCTCCTACCTTAAACTCACTTTTCCCTAATTGGATTTTTCTCATCGAACAACCTACCTCGTTTCTAAAAAGAATCTCGTACTTTTTAGAATGGGCAATTTGCTGCCAATTTATTTCACCCGCATATAGATTCTGTTTTGAGAAGGGTCCGCTGTGAAAAATCCATCGTCCTTTTCCTCAACTGGTGCACCTATTTTTTGTAAAGTATTTACAGTCTCTTCTAGACTTTCTTCGGAAGGAAACTCAAGGGTAAACCACCTTAAGCCAACGCTACTTTCCGACGGTGGTGGAGCACCCACTCCATTCCAAACATTTGCCCCAATATGATGATGGTAACCGTTCGTTGACATAAATAAAGCACCTGGATAGCGTGTAACCAAATCAAAGCCTAGTCCCTCTAGATAAAATGCTTCTGTCTTTTCCAGATCTGACACATGTAAATGAATATGACCAATAATCGTTCCCGTTGGGAGTGTTGACCATTTCTCATCTGACACCGCCAATAGTCCTTTGCCGTCTAAAGGTAAAGTCGCCATGGCAACTTTACCTTCCTGCCAACCCCATTGTGATGCTTCTCGATCTCGATAGACCTCGATACCATTGCCGTCAGGGTCTGAAAAATAAAGAGCCTCACTCACTAAATGGTCGGAAGCACCAATCGGAACGCCCTTTTCTACTAAATGACGTAAGAAGGAGGACAGGTCATCCCTCGATGGAAGCAAAATTGCAAAATGATAGAGTCCCGTTTTCCTTTCTTCCTTTTCTGTTACACCCTCTGGTTGTACAAGGATTAACAATGGTGTCTTTCCATCTGCTGATAAGATAGCCTTCCTCTCCGTTTGATCGACATACTGAAAGCCTACAATTTCCCGGTAAAACTGGAGGGACCTTTGTAAATCAGTTACTTGAATAACTACTTCCCCAACATAAACAGATGGTGCCTGAAAGAATTGTTTTTCCATCGTAATCCACCTTCCCCACTAACAATTTTATTTCTTCTATAATAAAGTAAGTGAGTCGTCAAAACAACAATTCTGCTTCCGACACTGGAAAGAATGAAATTCTATTTCCGTGGAAGGATATTATTTACTAAAGTCTGTTCATAGAGGAGAGGCGTATGTTTTTTTCGAAGGAATTCCGAACAGAAAAAGACCCCCTCGGAAATGTTAAAATTCCTGTGGAGGCATATTACGGTTCCCAAACGCTGCGGGCCATCGATAATTTCCCTGTCAGCGGCAAGAGGTTCCCAAGGGCCATGATTAAAGCACAAGGAACAATTAAGTGTGCGGCAGCAAAGGTAAATTGGGATTTAGGTATGCTCCCAAAAGCCATGGCAAAAGCAATCATCCAAGCCTCCCAGGAAGTAATGGAAGGTAAATGGGATGATCATTTCGTGATTGATGTATATCAGGCAGGTGCTGGAACCTCGCAAAATATGAATGTGAACGAAGTCATCGCCACAAGGGCGAATGAAATAGCAGGAATCACCTCAAAGAAGGACAGGATTCACCCAAACGATCATGTAAACATGTCCCAATCAACGAATGACACCTTCCCATCAGCCTTAAACATGGCAGCATTAGACTTGTTAATCCATAAACTTTTTCCTTCTTTAATAATCTTCGTCTGTCTCTTGAAAAAAAGTCACTTGAGTTTTCAAATGTTGTTAAAAGCGGACGAACCCATTTACATGATGCTATTCCTATTAGATTGGGGCAAGAATTTTATGGATATGCAGGCACAGTCAAAGAAACAGAACAGCAGCTTCACCAAGCTACCGAAGGTTTGTATGAATTAGGATTAGGGGGACGTGCGATTGGAACATTAGCTGGGTTAAATCCAGACTATATTCCAAGAGTGGTAAAGGAAGTGTCTACTCTCACCAGTCTTCCCTTTAAAGAACCGGAAAATATGTTTAGTTTTATGCAGAACCGAAATGCCCCTATTCGTGTGATGGCTGCATTAAAGGATTTGGCAGTTCATTTAATTAAAATCACCAGTGACCTTCGCCTACTTAGTTCTGGTCCTCGGACAGGATTACCGGAAATTACACTTCCGTCGGTGCAACCGGGATCTACGATCATGCCAGGTAAAGTAAATCCGGCTATCTTAGAGATGACACATATGGTTTGCTGTACGATTATCGGTAATGACACAGCAATGACAACGGCGGGGACGGCAAGTCAGTTGGAGATAAATGTGATGATGCCCCTGATGGCATACACGTTGTTAGATTCCATTGAGGTAATGGGGAACGCATTAGAAATTCTTGATAAAAAATGTATTAGTGGGATAGAAGCAAGCGAAGAAATTTGTAAAAATTTGATGGAAGCAAGCCTCGCATTGGTTACTGGCTTAAGTCCTCATCTTGGTTACGACTTAGCATCAGAAATAGGCATGCAAGCAGATGAAGAGAATAAAACCATTAAAGAGGTGTTAAAAGAACGGGGCCTTCTCACAAAGAAACTGGAAAAGGCCTTGGATCCATATGGGATGTTGTGAATTGGATGATTTTACTGGTAGGTTGGATGCATTTTATCATTTCGTTTGTGGTTTACCCGCGGAATTACTGCGTTTACCCGCCGTGCGGTACAGTTTACCCGCCGAAAATGACCATTTACCCGCGGAAACCGGAGATTTACCCGCCATTGACACAATTTAGACACAACTAGCACAAGTCACAGCTGGCCTTTCAATGAACATCGCTACTAACTCTGCCTAGAAGGAAACTCGATAATCCGTGTAGCTAGCCTTTTCACCAATTCCTTCTCATGACTAATGACGACGATGCCGATATTCCGTTCTCTTGCCACATTGAGCACAGCATGCCAGATTTGCGCTTGGGTAATAGCGTCGAGCATCGTTGTCATTTCATCAGCAATGAGAAACCGAGTTCCCTTTCCGAGGGCTCTTGCTACACAAAATCGTTGCAACTCTCCCCCTGATAACTCATTAGGCCAACGCTCCAACCATTCTTCATAAATCCCTAACTTCTGAAGGAGCTCCCAGTCCAATGAGCCTCTTTCTTTAAGCATTTCTCTCATCCGCCACTTTGGATTGACTGCCTTTTCTGGGTGCTGAAAAACTAGCTGAACCGGAGAATAACCCTTAATAGATCCCAATTTTTCCCCGTCCATTTCTACTTTTCCTTCATAGGGAGTTTCATAGCCTGCTAGAAGCCTCGCCAGAGTTGTTTTCCCACAACCACTTGGCCCCATTAATCCGACGATCTCGCCTGCTTCTATAGCAAACTCAACGTTGCGAAATAGCCAGTTATTTTTCCCGTAACGAAAGGAAAGATTCGAGCCTTTAAGTTGCATGGATACACCTCACCATCCCTGAGCGGAGATTCCTTACCTCTGGTACCTCCACCGTGCATTCCTCTGTCGCCTCGTTACATCTCGGAGCAAACACACATCCTATTGGTAGATTGTCTCCCTGTGGTTGTGTTCCTGGTATAGGTAAAAATTCATTTTGGGGAAGTGCCCGCCACAATGCCTTCGAATAAGGATGACGGAGATTTTCCCCGCTACCTGAAAAATCCTCCACCGGAGCAACCTCCACCGTTGTCCCTGCATAGAAAACGGCGATTTTATCCGCAATGGCCAAAGCAGACTGAATATCATGGGTAATAAAAAGTATCGAGCTGCCTGCTTCCTTCAGCTTCTCAAAGGAAGCCAATGCTGCCTTTACAACAGAGTCGTCCAATCCTGGTGTTGGTTCATCAGCGATAATTAGCTTTGGCTGATCCAGTACAGCAGTAGAAACGAGAACTCGCCGGGCCATTCCTCCAGACAACTGGAAAGGAAACAAATTTTCTACCTCAGGACCTAATTGATATTTTCCCAACGTCTCAGATACCTTTGATACAACTGCCTCACCTCGGCTCGTTCCCCTCACTTGTTTGCCTATTTTCATCAATGGATCTAAGAAATTAACAGATTGGGGAATGAGGCTGATTTGTTTTCCACGCATACGTAACTGACGTGCTTCTGTCAAAGGCTCCCCTTCGAAAAGAATATCTCCTTCTACACTAGCGTTTGCTGGCAAAATACCTAATATGGCATGGGCCAACAGACTTTTGCCAGATCCACTGGACCCAACAACCGCTAGGATTTCCCCTTCTTCAATACGAAGACTAAGTTGGTGAATTACCTTCAACTGTTTTTGCCGAAATCCTTTTGCGTATTGTTGAAAGGAAATGGACAAATTAGTTACTTCCAACAGTGCCATATTATAGCCCTCCGATCATTTTGTGCCTTATTCATGTGCTTGTCGCGGGTCTAACATAGCCCGTAAGTTTTCACCAATAATATCAAAGGATCTTACGATAATTAACAAAGATAACCCTGGGAAAATAGCCAGCCACCACATTTCTGTTGACAGGTAGCGCATGGATTCTGACAGGATAATACCAATTGCCGGTTGGTGAGGAGAAAGACCCATTCCTAAAAAGGTGATGGCCGCCTCATGCAAAATAGCATGGGGAAACAACAGAAATAATCCTACTAAAAGCTGTGGTGCAATATGGGGAAGCAAATGTTTCCTACCTATATACCAGCGTGATTTCCCCATTTTCCGGGAAATATCTACATATTCTGATGATCGAAGCTGCATTACTTCTGCGCGAATAACACGGGTTAAGCTAGGCCAATGGGTAAGGGCAACGCCAATAACGACACCCTTTACTCCTCCACCTAAAGCGAAGGAAATTAACAACAGAGTGACTAGATGTGGCACGCTTAAAAACAAATCTACGAACCACGATATTAGACTATCTACCACTTTTCCCATGGTAGCAGCCATCATTCCGAGTACAAGGGCGATAACAACACTGATGGATGCGGCTGCTAAGCCAACGGAAATACTTAATGTAAGGCCTTTAATTGTTCTGGTAAACATATCTCTCCCTAGCCAATCGGTGCCGAACGGATGAAGTAACGATGGGCCAAGGTTGCGATTCACTAGATTACTAGCAATCCGCTCATCGATGAGAAGAAAGCTACCAACAACGACACTCAACAGTAGCAGGACAACACTTCCTAAAACCAACAACGCCCTTTGTCTTCTGTTCCAGTTGAACGGCCATATAGCTTGAAGCCCTTTTCCTTTTGTTTTTACAAAGCTGTTCATAGGGCTTCCCTCTCTCTCGTCCTTGGATCAACAAAAAGATAAATAACATCTGCCAGGAAATTGCCTATAAAGACAAAGATAGCACTAAAAATAACTAATCCCATTAAAAGGGGAACATCCCCCCTCAATCCTGCTTCTACTGTCGCCTGCCCTAATCCAGGATAAGAGAAAACTTGTTCCACTAAAACAGCACCACCAAATAATTCACCGAAAGCAGCAAATTGCAACGTGATAGCAGGGAGGGCTATGTTTCTCAAACCATGTCTCCAGATGAGAGGAAATCCCTTTTCTCCCCTTGCCCTCGCAAACATTATAAAGTCACTATTTAACACTTCAATTAACTTCTGTCTTGTGTGCAACGCCACATTGGCTACTCCAACGATACTTAAGGTTAATGCTGGCAAAATAAAGTGTCGCAACCTGTCCACTAATGTGACCTCTTCTGCCAAAACTCCTGGAGGAACTCCTAGTCCAACTGGGAACCAGCCTAAATAAGCAGCAAAAAACAGTAATAAAAGCAGTCCCACCCAAAAGGTAGGAGTAGACGCCAAAGTATAACAATACAATTTAATTAATCTATCAATCCACGATTCTTTTTTTACAGCGGCAATAACCCCTAGCGTAAAGCCAATCACTCCCGATAACACCCAAGCGGCAAGCATTAAGGCGATGGAAAAAACAAATTTTTCTTGAATGACATCTAAAACGGGCCGTCGGTAAATCATGGACGTCCCAAAATCCCCTTGTGCTAAGGAACTGCTCCAATGAAAAAAACTGCTCCACAGGTGTTTTATCCAATCCCCAATGCTCGGCGATTTGCTCTCGCTGCTCTGGTCCGACTCGCATCATGTCTGCCCCAATATATGCTTGAATAGGATCAACAGGAGAACTGCTTACTAACAAGAAAGTCAGAACACAGACAGCGAATAAAAGGGAAAGTAGACGGAAGGACTTCTTCAAAAGTAAAGAAGGAATCCCCCCGCCTATTGCCTTTAATCTTTCCATTTCCAGTCTGCTAGATTGTCCGTAATCGGCCAACCGTGTCCATGGGGCTGAATTTTTTGTTTACCAATATCTAAGTTTTCGTTGACTAAATACAAGTGATTGAGATTCACAAGCCAAGCCCAAGGGGAGTCCCCCTTTTTACTAAAGCCTGTTTTCCCATCCCACTGTGCTTTTTTCCAATAGTCATTAGCCTCTTCCTCCGAAGTGGCTCCTAACGCTTTTTCAAAA
Source organism: Bacillus sp. (in: firmicutes) (assembly GCA_021208645.1). Taxonomy (GTDB): domain Bacteria; phylum Bacillota; class Bacilli; order Bacillales; family Salisediminibacteriaceae; genus Evansella. Next base: position 12,176 of record JAJOJL010000164.1, read on the forward strand.
TAGGCATCTACCGTTTCATTAGAATAATAACCTGGGTTATACCACTCTACGCCCATCATGTTTCCGCTATAAATATTGTACATCTCAAGGGGGTCATGGCTTCCCCAACCCATCATTACAGCATTGGAATGCATTAACTTCTCGATTTCATCCCAGCTCTTGCCTTCTACTAGAATATTAATGCCAAGTGGCTTAAGCATATCGGCAGTAGCAATGGCTAACGATTGTCTCGTAGAGTCGCTTGCTGGATAAATGAGGGTGAATTCTGCTTTCAGATCACCTTTCACTAAAATTCCGTCACCGTTAGCCTCTTCCCATCCACCTTCTGTTAAAATAAGTTTAGCTAGCTCCATATCGTTATCAGCAATCACCGTTTGCGGGTTCCACCAAGGAAGATTATCTACGATAGAGTAAGCAGGTGCTCCTTGCCCCTCAAGCACACCTTCTACTAATGCATCTCGGTTTACAGCAAGATTAATGGCTTTTCTGATCGCCATGTCTGCTGTTACATCATTTCCAATTGGATAACCTGCCTCTGTTTTTTCCCCAGAAGGAACAAACGGGAACATAATCCCACGGCTGTCCACACTTGGCAGTGATTTTAACGTCATCTCTGCCACTTCTTGTAAACTAAAGGACGCCGGAATAGAAGCCATGTCTACCTGTCCTGATTTAGCTGCAGCAAAAGCAGCGTCTTCGTTTAAGAATAAGAATGTGATTTTTTGAAAAAATGGTTTGTTACTGTAATAAAGAGGGTTAGCTTTTACAATCAGCTGTTGCCCCTTGTCCCATTGAACAAACGTAAATGGACCTGACCCTACAGGTTCCTGTCCATAATTATCATTATAAGCGTGCTCAGGAACAATTCCTAACGTTAATAATGACTCTATAAAAGTAGATTGAGGTTGCTTCAAATGAAATAGAACGGAATTTGGCTCCGCTATTTCCACTCGGTCCAGTACCGTTAAATCTAGCACGGATCCGCTAACCATAGCAGTTTCATAGGTAAATTGAACATCTTTCACCGTTAACGGTTCCCCATCGGAGAAAAACACATCGTCTCGAAGTATAACGGTCCAAACTAAACCGTCCTCACTAATATGGTAATCTGTAGCTAAATCCATGATTATGTTCAACTCATGGTCCCGTTTTAATAATGTGCTTTGGAATAAAGGCGAACCGTAACGTCCCCATCCTGTTGTTGGATCAAATCCTGTATCTGGTTCCGAGCCAATAGCTAATATTAGTTCGTCCTTAACTTCACCCTGGGTTGCGGTTCCTTCATCTTTTGTTTCCAATGCCTCTGAAGCTTGGGAACAACCACTAAAAATTATGACAGCCATCATCAATAAAAATAACATTCCAATTCTCTGTTTCAACAACCTCACCTCATCTACATGTTGGTTATAATTTAAAACATTTGTCTAATTTTAATATAATCTACAAAAAAGTTAATAAAAAGATAGTTTAGATAAATGACATAGATTGTTCATATGGTGCATTTATATACTTTCATGTGCTAAAACAGTAGAAAAGCTAGCCATCCGTAGTGGAAGACTAGCTTTAACTATAGGAGGAAATAAGTCAAAATGTTAGTAATGGATTAATAGTTACCTGGAAGTTCTGGCTTCGAAAACATCGGTGGCTCTCCACCTAACACCTTCAAGAAAGCTAATAAATCTGCTTTTTCTTCTTCTGTTAAGTTGAGTTCAAAAATAAGAACATCTGTGTTCGGGTGTCCATCTCCACCGCGGTTATAGAATTCAATTACTTCTTCGAGTGTTTGAATGCTTCCATCACTCATATATGGCCAAGTATGTGTGATCCCATATAAACCTGGCGTTCTGATGGCCCCTAAATCAGTTTCATCACCAGTAACAGCAAAGCGCCCTTCATCATCTGTGTCTAAACCAACATTGTAGAAGTTATTATCTGATAAATTTTCTCCGTTGTGGCAATTTATACAACCGGCTTTTCCTGCGAAAAGGTCTAAGCCGCGAATTTCCTGATTTGTAAGGGCATCCGTTTCCCCTTTTAAGAAACTGTCGTAAGGTGTATCTTTAACAACAACCTGCCTTTGGAAGGCTGCTAATGCTTTTCCAATTGCTTCGGCTGTAATACTTTGGAATCCAGCCGCATGGAAGAGATCTTCATACCCTTCAATTCCTTGTAACTTAGGAATAAGTTCATCTAGTGACATATTCATTTCGTTCGGATCCTGAATTGGTCCTAAAGCCTGTTCTTCTAAGGAACCGGCACGGCCATCCCAGAAATTAGATGTATAAAACCCCGAATTGATAACAGTAGGTGAATTTCGCGGTCCGTCCCCGCCACCAAACATTTCAAATGTCGCTCTGCCATCTCCATACCCCAATTCCGGAATGTGGCAGCTCATACAGCTCACCTCATCGTTACCAGAAAGTCGAGGATCAAAATACAACACTTGCCCTAAATGAAGTACTTCCTCTGTCATAGGATTATTTTCTGGAACTGGAATTTCTCCTAATGGTACCAACTTGTCGTTGCTTAGCAATTTTTCTACAACCTCTGTAAGATCCTCTTCTTCGTCCCCTAACGCTTGTGCTTCATTATCGTTGTTTGAACATGCCGTAACAATAGCCCCCAAAGCTAATGCAAGTATAAGTAAAAAGAAATTTTTTTCATAATAATGAGTTCCCCCTCCATCATTAAATAGTAATTGTTAAAATAGTTTTCCTCCTTTGTTAGTATTATTATAATTTAGTTATTATTAAAATTAAGAAGAAGTTTGTGAAGGATTTATGAACTTTTGGAAAAATATGTATTTAGCAAGTTATGTACTATTAAAATAGTTTTAAGTTGTTTTAGGTGGTTTTGATTGATTTTGAGGGGGATAGGAGGGGAATGTGACGGCTGAAGTGTCGCTACTGGTATCGCTTCGGACAAATGGTTCGTTTTTTCAGCTCACCTGTCCGTTTCCTACCACAGCTTCGGACACGTCAGATCCTTTTCCTGCCCCACCTGTCCGTTCCTACCCTCGCTACTGACACGTCAACATAATTTTCAGCCTCACCTGTCCGTTCCTCCCATCCACCCCTCCCACCAAAAATCAACAAAACAAAAACCCCCGGCCCTTGCCGAAGCAAATCACCGGAGGTCACACCCCAAACCCCAAAGACACTATTTCACTAAACCTACCATCCTCATATCAACGCCTTGTCGAATAACCTTAAACCGCTCCCGGCTTAATTCATCCAAGTTAATTGCCAATTGAAAAGGAAACAAAAGGGCATGATTACTTAACTGTTCCACCGGCAGTACGTCCACATCCAATGCATGAATTAAAACGGCCGCTAGCCATTCTTTCAGACGATCATCCCTAATGATTACCTGCTTCCCTTTAGCTTGGATGTTCCGTTTTTCTGACACAATGACTTCCCATGAACGAAGACTTGTCAAAACGGCACTGACTGCCACTTCCACCCGTCTTCTTTCACCGTACAATTCCTTCACCTTACGATTTAACTGATCGCTGGAGACTTCATCCTGCAATTTATACAGTTGCCCCAGTTCAATTGCTACATCCCGGAAAAACGGATAGGCAAGTACCGTTAAGCCCCAATGAAGGGCAATCCGCTCTTCGGGAAAAACAGAATCATACAGCTCTAATGCTTGTTTTTGCAACTCACCATGCTCGTTTTTTCCCATGAGCCATATTTTAAAAAGAATCGTCCTTGCATTTAACCGAGATTTTGCACCAGCAATATCTGACGCTAAGTATTCCTCAACCTTTTCATACAGCTCATCTCTCCGCTCCGTTCTTGGAATCTCACGAGCCATGAAGTCCAACTGATGCAATAATATTTTTTGATCAAATCCAACTGCCTTTTTCATGAAACAACCATCATCCTCGTTTCCTCTTCACTTTTACAAAGGGGACAACAACCTCTTCTAAAGTAATTCCCCCGTGACTTATGATTTGCTTACCTTTCGTGACAAACGCCTCCTCCGTTTCAGCAAGGAGAAAGTGCTGCCCTTCGGAAAAAGCTTCGTTCGGCCAAATTATGGAAGGGACCTCTGCTGCCGCTTCATCCCTAAAGACCTTATTACTATATATTCTAACACGCTCCCCCTTCGTTTCCACCAGGGATCCTTGCTTCAGTCTGCCAATTCCCACACTTTCTGTGCTACCATGGTCGGAAGTCATATAAACATCGTAACTTGCCTTTAACAACTCCTCCAGTAACTCCTTTAAGTAGCCGTTATTCAACCACACGTCAATTTCCGCATGGAGACCTTCCATGCCTTGAATGGCACCATGCATGAGCACATCCATATTCCGAAGAATAATGGCTGCTTTTTTCACGCTTGGACTTTTCAACGCTTCCACGTCTTCCCTTTGAAAAATCCCTTGGGCAAGCTTGTTTTCAAAGGTAATATGAAGGGGAGAAATTCCCTGTCTAACCCACTGAAGTTTCCAAGCCTTTTCTTCACTACTGTTGTCTTGAAACTTTGGAATCTTTCCTTGAAATATGGCGTTACGGGAAATTTCCGTCACGGTAGGTACCCAGGCAAATACCCCTTGTTCATTGAAGGAAAACACCTGTCCTAATGCACGCTTCAGCTGCTTCCATTGCACAAATCCCATGCCATCCATCACAATAAGCACTTGCTTTTTCTCCTCTTGCAGCTGCATATATGGAATAATTTGATGAACCATGACTGGATTATGGTAGTAGGATAGACTGGAAAGGGCCTTGTACTCAGTTGTCATCCAGTTTTTGAACTTCTCGTTCATTTGTTTTTCCACATTCAAAAGCACATCCGCCCCTAAATCATAGGCTAACGTTAACTCCTTACCATAGCTATATAATTCCATCACGGCTATCCATTGCTTATAAGAGACATCCCCGTCTAACATCCCATGAAGCTTTTCTACAATCTGGTGAATATCTGACACTGGAGAATACGCTCTCTCCTTTAAGCCATACTTCAACCAATGGGGGACATCCTTCACACCCCCCTTGCCATCAACAGTCACAGGATGTAACTTCCCTTCCGAAAATAACATGGGGAGAAGATGCTTTAAAGGTTCCCACTCCAGCCCAGCTTCATAACCTTCCTCCCAACAATGCCGAACCATCTCCTCCCATTCCTGTTGTAAAAAATCAAGGAGCTTCTCTTTATCAAAGACCAGTTCTACCAATTCCACCGTGACAGATGTATTGGCTCCAATATACTCCCTTAAATATTCTTTCACTATCATTGGCATTTCCAAGGGGTGCTCGTTAAGCTTCACTAATAAAGAAAGCCACTCCCCATCTGAATCTACTAAATCGTAGGAGAGCTTATAGACCTTCCTAAGTAAAAAATCAAAAGCGTCACGGCTTGTAAATGTTTTGCCACGAGGCAATGAAGTTGCTGCCTCGTCTAAAGCATCCCTCACATGGGCATCCAGTTCTCTAACAATAAAAGAAGGGAAGGCAGGGAATATTTCCGACACGGATAAAGAGACAAAATGCCCTTCTGTCAAGAAATCGTAGGGAAAAAATTCAGCTTCGTCACCAAGGTACTTAAATAGAAGTTTTTCCCCGACTCCCTTTCCTTCTTTAAACTGCTCGAAAATGAACCTCATTTCAGCTCTATCCATTGCTTCATGGACGTGAATGCTGTTCTCCTGTAAATAAAGGATAAGCTCCTCGTCTGACAACAAATCATCACGGTCTGCTACTAAAATAAGGGGATAGACAGACACATTTAACTTATCCAATATGAGTTGACGCCAAGCTTTCATGGAGCTATCCCCCTTTCTACATACCTAAATAAATTTGTGCATTATCGAAATACATTAACAGTTTCTCGTCCTCTTGAAGGACCTTTTCTGGCAGGCGTTCTCCTAGTTTTACAATGGTGTCAAAATCTTTCTCTCCCCAGGCACGTTTAAAGCCAATACGAATCGCTTCTGTACGGAACTGCTTTAACCTTTTCTTCGTTCCTTCCATTTCCTGAAGATAGCTGTCAAACTCTTTAAGGAGAGCCTTTTCCCGTAGCTTTTCTAAATCTGCCTGTTTATTAGGGTCAGGAACGTACCAACGATTTCTGCCCTTCTCCTTCAATTTTGGATCATCGGCTAATAACCCACGTAAATCTTTAGAAGCAACGCTTAAATATTTTTGAATTTGACTAGGTACCTCTTCTTTTCCCTCATACTTTAAAAAGTTTTGCTCCAACAGATCGTCTAACTCTGGCAATACCTCATGCTTAGGGATATGCTGAATTTCCTTCATAAAGTTTGGATGGAGATCCTGTCTTGTCTGGGGCTTTTTCATGAGCTGCTGCCGAAGCCACTCAATAGCCGACGTTTCGTCCGAAACAAATAGACTCATTTGACTAAATTCCTTGATTAGAATCCTTCGTTTATCGTATTCCACCACTTGTTCTTCCAAAAATACCATCCCGTCCCGCATGGCAAAACGATTTACTACCTCCCGTTGAAACTCAGGAGATGATAAAGGTACAGCTAATCCATTTTGCACATGATAGGCTACCATTCGGTCAAATAATACTCTTGGGGTACGCTCGATGATGGGCTTCGCTTCTCCCTTCGCACCTAAAAACACGGGAAGCTTCTCTAAATGATTTTTCACAAAAATCCAGCACGAATCGACGGTCCCTTTGTTTTCTGATAAGTCCCTAAGCATGTCCGTTGACGGTTTGTAAACGGATATAACCAAATCTTGCTTCACAGCAGTAGTGGACATGACGGCATTGAAGCTTCCTTGCTTCTTGTCCAAGGCCGCCACATTGGCAATGATAAACCCTGAACGCTGAATCGCTTCCTGAATGGAATTCCAAACGGACGCCTGAGAATTACTGAACTCCACGGTCATCCACCTTCCAGGCTTCAATACCCGGTAGTACTCTCGAAAACTTTTTTCCATTAAGCTCTGATAAATGGTAATATTTTTGTTTTTCACCTTATCTACAATTGCTTCGTTCTGCACATTGGTCTTCACCTGCAGCCAGGACTCCGTAATGAAATTAAGATCAGAATAAATTAAATTAGCACCAAAAGGTGGGTCCGTGAAAATATAATCAATGGCATTGTCCTTCACTGGCAAGTTCGTGGCAGAACCATTACTCACCATCGTGGTCTTCTCTTCCGGCACCGCTACCAGCATCTTTTCAATTTGCCCAATTTTCCCCCTCAAAGCGTGGAACACATTCGTTTCTGCCATTAAAGATGACAGATAGATGGTTCCACTTAAGGGAACATTGCCCGAGCGTTTAAACTTATAGCGCGCTGTTTTCCCTAAGTTTACGATCGTTGCCGTAAAAAGGAACTTTTCATGGTTAGTGATAAGGGAGTCAAATACTGCCGCAAGGGCAATTAAATTCCGCTTTGTGTAAAAAAGATGCGCATGGGTAATCCCGTTACGGATAAGCTCATGTGTCTTTTCCCCTTTTTCGATTTCACTCACAGGAACAGCCATGGCGCTGATATCCATGCTATTAATTTTCTCAATGGCTACTAAATCCTTCTCGTCTGGAGATTTTTCGAAGCGCTTCCCACCTGCCGTATAGTTTATAAAAACAGGAACCTGCTTCACGATCTGGACCGGTTGTTGAATGATGTCGTCAAAGTATGTAACAAATTTCTTCTCCAAGCTTCGCTTCGTAAGGGATGAACTACAACCAGGACAATGGAAGGTATCCTTCACCGTTACGCCGTCCTCAACGGCAACATCCCAAAACACTAGCTCTTTGGAGCATTCGGGACAGGCGAACACATCACTCCAAACCGTATAGTTAATCCTCCCGGTGGATCCGTCCGTATGCTCGGTCTCGTACATCCAGCCAAAATTCTCTTCCACTTTGCCCAAGCTTGCTTCCATGTTGCGGCGAAATGCTTCGGGACTTGTTGGGTGATTGTAATTACTGCTTATGAACGAAGCGATGGGGGCTAAGTCATTGACAATGCTTTTTCTAAACCCTAGCTTGGAAAAAACCGTTTCCCCAGCTTTAATCTCACCATTTTCTACTTTGTATCCCAACTCTTCCACAACCGATTTACTGGCACACATTTTTGCTCCGATTCCGGTCATACCTGTCCCAGAAAACCCGTCCAAGACGATGTCCCCTGGCTCCGTGTAATGAAGGATGTACCGCATAATCGCTTTGTAAGGAACCTTTGTATGGTAACTGTGAGCGTTATAAATAGCATCGTTCTTGCCTTCACTTATGTCTGCAGCATAAGGTTCCCGGTGATACTCATTCCGTTTATCGGCCTGCCACTTCTCTTTCTCCGTTTCCCACTCTTGTACTGCCTCGTTTAACCAAGGGTTTGGGCATGCCGTATAGTAGGGGGGATCGGACAAGGCAATAATGGCTTCTTCTTCACCTAGGGGAAAGCCTTCCATTCCTCTTAGTTCCACAAGCTTTTGTCGCAGTTCTTTTCTAAAGTGTTCTCTTCGTTTTTCGTCACTAGGAAAGGTGAGGCCCAGACAAGTGACTGGACCTTCCCTTTTTTGCTCTTCTTCGAATAACTTAATTTGTTCACCGTTTTTATTCAAGAGCCTTCCCTCCATTTTTCAATAAAACGCGAATATTTTTGGATGGGGTACTTCCAACCTTATTCCTTAACAGTTGCTCAAAACTCCCCTTTAACTCGTCAACTGTTAGGGGACTACCATTTTTCATCATTTGCTCCAGGTCGTCAAAGGTTATCGTAATCTTCTCAATTCCTTGCAGCAGTTCTTTCACGGCTGAAACAAACTGATTGCTTACAGGGTGCTCCAACTGCCTGTTTGTCAAAAAGGCATCCATAAGCCTTCTTGATTCTTCCCCAAGTAATGGAATGTTGTTTTTTATTTCGGGCTCCGCTAAATTATCATAGAGGGTGCTGCTCCAGTTTTCTGCAAGCTCCTCCAATTCATCTGCCAGCTGTTCTAAGGATAGGTGTCGGTTAGAGCCTTCTTCCTTTGGTGTAAACTGACAATGGCCACAAATTTCCTTATGATCCAATTGATCCTTCGTAAGCTGCCAACAGCCTTTTAAGCTATCTAGCCTTGTTTTCCAACCATTTAGCTGATCTTCTGACAGGATCGAGATAGTGGACAACCCTTTTAAAGACTCGAACCGCGGATCATGTAAAAGGGCATTCTTCTTCCCTTCCTCCGTTGCCGTTAATCTCGCCTTGTCATGAAGGGTTAAATAAAGGGTCTTATACTCTTCTTTTAGCTTCCAAAGTTCACTTCGTTCCCCCGTGAGATTAGTGTTTTTCTGTAGTGCCTCATAAACTTCCTTTAAAACAGCATCCACCCTCGTTGACCATTCGTTACCAACTGGTACCTGATGCTTGGCGCGAATTAAATAGTTTGCCTCCTGGGTCAGCTCCAATGCCTTTTTCCGTAGTACACTCAGCGATTGAACCAGTTCCATCTGCTCCTGCTTTTCTTTTACGTCTTCCACAGAATACTTGAAGTTTTTCAGTTTTGCCGGTGTATCATAAATTTGAAGATGCTCCAAAAAGTCCTTTAGTTCATTAACAGTAGCGCGGAGATCACTTACTTTTTCTGGCGAATAAAGAGGCCCTTCCCACGTTGGAATACCATCCTTCATTTCATGGTGAACGGTCACTACCTCATTCAATTTCTCCCTTGATTCCTTATTCAACTGGGCGACGGCCACATCAAGGGCATTGTTTTGCAAGTAACCTCTGCCAATGCCAAACATATCCAGTAACTCCCCGAGGGCAGCTAACGGAAATTCGCTAGGCTTTTTTTATATGGGTAAAATCGGCGATTTGCTCCGGAGATAACTTGATGAGCTCGTCAAATTTCATTCCGTCATAAGCCACATTATTGATGGTTAAAACAATATCCCCATTAAACACAAGGGCAGCAAGTAATACGGAGAATAAATCTGGCTCTAGCTGGAACTCAACGGTTTTCTTCAATTCTTCATTCCCGTTATATACTTCCACTACATCCAACAGCTCGGAAGCATTCACGACTTGTCCTTCCCCTTTGAATTTAAAACGTCTAATACCCATTTGGCATAACCAGATTGATGAACCTTCAGTTTATCCTTTTCCAATAGAACAAGGCCTTCAAGAATGGTGATGCCATTTTTTGTTTTTGGCTGCTTAATATTCCGGAGTGCTTCAGGGATATAGCTTGTACGCATACTTTCTCGAGTAATGACCGTTTGCACTCTGCGGAAGTACGGGTAATCAGGGTATTTTTCATTAAACCAGTCATTGAGTCTTTCATTAGCCGCCGTATCAATCATTTCCTTGAAGGTCGCGTTAGGGGGAGCAGAAAGGCTCCACTCTGTAACGGTACTGGTTTTTCCCCGGTAGGTCATTTTGAAATCTGTTGCAATAAATTTCTTCAGCCAGCCTGTTAATGTTTGCAGATAGGTACGGGCTTTGTCATCATATAAATTTCTCGAACCACTCGGTGCCGTCACAGCCAGTTCCTTTGCTCCAGCGTACAATCTCATGTTTCGGTAAAAACCTTCGTCCTTTGTGATCAATTGGAAGAAAACCTCGTCGGGCTTTTCTTCGTCTTTGAAGGATTTTTTCGTGAACGGAGGAAGCATGTAAATATAAAAGTCCCGTTCCGGCTGAGCAGTGGACCGTTCATTTGGGGCGCCGAAAAACAAATAACCTGGTCTCGTCACCTTTCGTTCTTCCCACTTTAATTCGTAGGGCCAAATTCGGTATCCTGTCTTGTAGGTTGTTTCAGGCCGATCCGTTACCCTTTCTAAAATTTCAAAGTAATAACGGTCCAGCTGATCGTCACTTAGAGTTTCTGCCTTTTCTTCAATCAAGCTGTCTACGTCAATATCCTTTTGCAGGTCTAAATAATACTGTCCATTTTCCTCGTTGAGAGAAATATATTGATAACTGACTGTTTGCCGAATTGCCTTCAATACGGCTTCAATGGTGCTGCGGAGGAACTCCGAGTTGGCCTCCGGTACTTCTGCATATAAAAACAACTGATCACGTAACTCTTCCGCCGTAATCCCTACCTTTGAGTAAATATTATCGGTCGTCAGGCGGAAGACTGCTAAGGCTTGGATGATCCTGTAAGCCATTGGTCGGTAGGCAGGTCGGGTAAAGGCATTTTCAATTCGGTCCATGAGGATGCTTGTTTTTCCCATTACTTCCTTCACATTTGGGATGGCCTTCATCCCTTTATCCCCTTCTATGTAAGGCCAATAGCTATCATAAGAAATAAAACCTGGTTGTTGAACAGGGACTTCCTCCTGAAGAAGCTTCTTCATTTCCCGGCTGACTGTTTTTAAAATCACCCGTTTTTCCGCTACGGTTACTTTTTCAAATGTTGCTAGGTAAGCAGGGTGAATCGGGAACAGCTCCACGAACTTGTCCATTCGTTCCCCTAGTTTTTCATAATAGGGGTTGAATTTTTCCAAATGCTCTCGAATCAATGCCTTCTGTTGATCGTTTTTTGCTAGCAGGCGTTGAGACACAACGTATTCAATGTCCTCCCTGACTATGACTGCCTGCTCCGTTCGTTCCTTCACTCGGTTCAATTGTTCAGCTACAAAGGAAAATTTCGGATTATCAAACAGCATTTCCTGAATCCCTGTAATAAACCGGAAACGGGAGGTACGACATACTTCCCCCATGGCCCGGAGAAAATTCAGATCGAGCATAAGCTCTTGTTCTTTTCTAGAGCGGAGGTAGTCTAACAGCTCATCTATTACCATCAAGAAGCCTTGGTTTGGATAGACTTCCTCGTATGCGGCCATCATTTTCATGAGTTCGTCTTTATTGCTGCGAATTCTATCCACATCAGGCATCTCATAATCAATGCCAAGGCTCTCTAAATAATCCACCATTTCTCCAAAAACAAATTCTTGTAACGACAGGCGGATTCCGTCCAACTCTGTTCGTAAAACATGAAACTTACCTTCAATCTCCTTAGCCCTATCTGCTACTTTAGGGTGTTTAATGCGTGTTGCAGAACCTGATACTTCTGCAATGGTAGAAATAACACTCATAAGATGGGATTTACCTGTACCGTAGTTCCCTACTACGAGAAGACCTTTATTATCAGCTGGGTAATTAAACTGTAGCTGCTCGATGATAACCTCGTCAATTACCTCTGCCATATGATCGGAGATAACATATGTATCAATTAATTTAAATGCTTTTTCTTCATTGGATGCTTCCTTTAATTGGACAACGGATTCCACAGATTCAAATTGAACCAACTCGTTATACTTCACGTCAATAACCTCCTCCAACATACTCTACCTGCTATTTTACTGTAAATAAATGGCCAATGGTAGAGCCGACAAATTTAGTTGAGAGTTCTTTCGTTTTCCTAACTTAACCATGCATCTTTGATAAAGAAAAAATAGCAAAATAAAACACTTACAAAGGCAACTGCTAAGCCTATTAATGGGGAGATGGCCGTCCATCCTGCTGTTAATCCAAGGAAAAGAATGCTCGGGGTAGCTAATAGAAAAATGCCTTTTTTAACTCCTTGAAGCAGATTTTCATGATCAGATTTTGGAAACAACGTAAAAAATGTGTGAGTACGCATGTCTCCCCAGCCCCACTTTATATATTGAACAATTGCAAAAAGACAAACCACCAATAAAACCCATTTTATCCATGAAGGTGCAATCCAAACGGCAATAATTCCTCCACCGGTAATTTGCAAGGTCCCCATTAACTTCGTCTTATTTCGAATCACCATTTTCAGTAGCAGCTCTGCAGCTAAATTTTTTGATGTTCGGTTTTTAAATAATCTAGCAGAATTAGAAAAAAGGAAAATCGGCCGTTTCCGTTGCTTTTTCTCCATCTTATAACCACTTGCCCCAAGGAAAAGAGCCGTCAATTTTAAACGTTCCTGATTCTCTCTAATACAATCCTCAAAGAAACTAGTCGTAAAGGACAACCGCTTTTTAACAAGCCAAATTGCAGCTAACCCAAGTAAACCACCAAGAACTGCGCGAATAATGGTCTCGGAAAACAAGAACGATTGGAATAAAAGAAACGTTCCAACTAGAAACAAAAAGTTGACCCCTACGTGTTTCCACCTACGAAATCGGATAGCTAATAACTGTTGGGAAACTTGCACAAATAACTGGAGCAAAAAGACAAACCCAGCTACTATGATTACTTCGAAAATAGAAGCACCAAGATAATTAACTAGAATTGGAAAAAGGAGGATTGTAGAAGCTGCCAAAATTACTAGATTTCTTATGAGACTATAGACCAAGCCTATTGTCATTAACCGGTGCATCCAGGCAGACTTCCTCCTTAAAAACAACAAATCTCCTTCTTGTAAAAACAAACGAATTGTCCCCATTCTCGTTAAGAAAAAGAAGTTGAACCAATAGAGAAAAGGTGGAAAAATGTCTACCCATTGAGCAACGCCTTGCCACAATAAATAATACTGGTACCCCACTATTGCCAAGACAGGTATTAGAATATAAAGCCAGACGACCCAATCAACCGCTGTTTTCCAGACGCCATATTGATATTTCCATTCTTTTTTTAATCGAAAAAGAAATAATTCCCATACATTATTCATTGGTCTCACTCCATCAGCTCATAAAAACAGTCCATCAACGAGCCATTTTTTACACTTACATCCTGAATTTCAGCCAGGGTTCCTGCAGCAATAATTTGGCCATTATTAATAAGCATAAACCGGTCGCAAATCTTTTCCGCCGTATCCAATACATGGGTGGACATGAGGATGCCTGCTCCTTTTTGGCGCTCCTGTTCTAATAAGTTCAGTAAGTCCTTAGTGGCTTTTGGGTCTAAGCCAATAAACGGCTCATCGACAATATATAATTTTGGTTTTATGAGAAGGGCAATGATAATCATTAATTTTTGCTGCATCCCTTTGGAGAAGGAGCCAGGGTAATGATGTTTCTCTCCTTGGAGGCGGAAGATGGTTAGCAAATTTTCTGCGTCCTTGTAATAGTCATCCCCTTCCACTTCATTAACTACCTTCGCAAGTTCAATATGCTCCCAAAGGGTCAACTCGTCATAGTAAGTAGGGTGCTCAGGAATATAGGCATAACTGTTGTTCAACGGAAGGTCAACGCTCCCTTCCAAATCATCCATTAACCCTAAAATCGATTTTATGATCGTACTTTTCCCCGCTCCATTAGGTCCAATTAACCCTACCAATTCTCCCGGTGAAATAGAAAAATTTATATCCCTAATGGCGTTCTTTTTATCGTAATAACCTGCATTTTGGATGTTAACCTTCAACACTTCCATATTTACCACCTTCAATTATGTATTGTCTTTGTTACGATTATAGGAAGAGAATGGTTTCATAGATATAAACACAAGGCAAAAAGCTCCTAGTCTTTTTTTTGGTTATGGAAGAGGGGGATAGAGGGTGTTCAATTCCGCTCTTCTTCTTGGAAATCATCTCGAAGAGTCGGATAGAGGCCTTCAATTCCGCTCTTCTTCGTGGAAATTAACTTGAAGAGTTGGGTAGAGTCCTTCAATTCCGCTCTTCAGCATCCAAATCACCTCGAAGTGTCGGATAGAGATACTGAACTAGACATTAATTCTAAAAGTTTTCTTAATCTTTAAAAAAAGAGGATGACTCCTTAAGCTGTTAAACCCATGGAGTCATCCTTATTGCAAACATAAATATTTTGATAGTTTGTGTAAGGTACGTTTGCGAGAGGCGGGAGGTGCTTTCACAAGGGGGAGGGGGTGAGTCAGATTTTGTGGGTGCTTTGAACTTAGGTGGTTGGTTTTATTGTCTCATTTGTCTTTACGACATGTGCTACGGACACGTCTCTCGATTTTACCACTCCACTTGTCCTTTCCCACACTCGCTACAGACCCGCCACTCGATATACCCACTCCACTTGTCCTTTCCACCACTCGCTTCACACCACCAAACCTCTAATTTTCACAAATGTCCTGACTTATTTAAGTTTCAATCGAAACGCCTTTACAATAATGCCGTCGTTTTCCGGCTCAAAATCATATTCTGGCATCCGCTCAAAACCTAGACTCTTATATAGCTTCATGGCTGCTTCCATGAAATCTGCCGTGTGGAGGCCAATACCACCATAGCCTTTCTCCCTTGTACGGCGGATACATTCTTCAACAAGCTTAACAGCAACCCCTTTTCCCCTTGCTTCAGGGCTTACAGCCAACAAACGAATTTCCGGATAATCCATCTCTTCCACATACCCTTCGTAAGCATCCGATTGTGCCGGGAATAAGGCGACGCTACCTACCACATTCTCACCATCTTCAGCAACGATCAGTTCCACACCTGGCTGAAGGTCCGCGTCAGATGTGATCGCCTTCCGTAACGCCTCCCAATGACCTTCAGGAATTTTCTCAGCATGCTCACCGTATGCAGCCACCCTTTGCTCGCGAATAAGTCCTACTTCATCCTTTTTTGCATCCCTAATAATCATGCGTTACCTTCCTTTCGCCTTTGGATAAGGAATTTAGAGTCCCTATTACTACTTAAGTGTTCACGTTGATGAGGAACGGTCCAACCGGCTAAATCTGGTCCCATAGGCAAGATTTTCACTTCCTCCATACGAGGATTAATGGTAATAGACAAATGATAGTGCTTTTTGATGGCTAAAAAGTCAGTCGTATCGCCAAATCCTTTCGTTTCATATAAATCTCTCACATATCCCCAAAGATTCGGCATTTCTCGAATGAGGTTTCGGTTCGTGTTAAAGGCATTAAAATAGGCCACATCAAACCGAGCGAGGGTAGAATAAAGTCTCACGTCAGAATCGGTTATAAAATCTCCTAATAGAAAGCGTTGCTTAGAAAGTCGATCCTCCAGCCAATCTAACCTAGTAAATAATTGATCATAACCTTGTTCATACGCTTCCTGCGACTGGGCAAAACCACATTTATAAACTCCATTGTTAATGTCATGGAAGATGGTTTCATTCATCTCGTCTATTTCTTTGCGAAGATGGTTTGGATACAAATCAGGGGCATTTTCTTTATGAAATGGAGACCAGACAGTTTCTAAATAATTGGTCAGTCTGAAGTAATCATTATTTACTGCCTCCTGTTTCAAAACATCAACCATAACAGGTACTGTAGGGCGGCCAGTATAGTGAGGATCTGTCTTCAAATAGATGTCACTAACATAACGAATACCTAATACAGGATCGACTCCACCTTCATCTAAAGAGAATTCCCAATCCACCCGATCTATCCTCGGCCGCATGGGACTAACTGTTCCTAAACTAATGGCTTCTTCCAACCCTAGTAAACTTCGAACAATGACAGAACGGTGGGCCCATGGGCAAGCAGGTGACCAGAGAAGGCGGTAACGTCCTTTTTCCACAGGCAATTGCCCTGGCTCGGCTCCAAATGGCGTCGTAAACCGGTTATCTTGCCGCTTGAAAGAGCCATCTACAGATATTTCCTTTGGTTTACTAAAATTTGTTACTTGGGTGCTATCAGACTGGTCCACTTTTTTCGTCAAAAAAATCATCCTCCCCCTGTAAAATTCAAACTTCTTTTTTCCATATTAAGGTGTCTCGCAACCGAGTTACAAGTTAAACGACTTACAAAAATAAAGATACATACATAATCCCAACTTAGTATCAAAGCATGTATTCCACAAATCGAGTAATCCAAGATAGTAGCCAAGTGCCTCTAGATTTTACAAAAGAAACCTCCTCCTCCGATACAAGAGAGTGTGCCTCATAAGAGCCATCCCCTAAGACTTTTAAACTGTTCGTTTGTATATCAGAAGCTACCTTGTTTTTTAAATAATTTACAAGTTCTTCACTATCCACTACCAACATTACTTCAGTACTTAGAAAAGCACTTCTTGGATCCAAATTAAAGGCACCTATGGCCGTAATTCTATCGTCAAACACATAGGTTTTAGCGTGTAAAGATTTCGTCGGTCCTTGAAATTCATACACATCTATTCCTGCTGCAACGATTTTTTCCCGATACCTTGAATATCCAGAAAATGCAAGTACATTGGGCGAGGCAGCTAAGGAATTTGTTAATACTGCTATATGTGGCGCAGTTACCTTTTCCAAATCTAAATACTCCATCATTTTTTCAGAAGGAATAATGTAGGGGCTTTGGATAAAAATAGATTCCTCTGCCTGTTCCATTAATGCAGTCAGTTCCTGCCAAACCCAAGGCTCTTTATTGAAGCGCTCTATAGGGTTATGAATAAATGTCACTTGATTTGCTGGAAGGGACTGGCTGAGCCAGTCTATTTCGTTGTGAAAAAAATCCCCATGTGTCATTTGAATTGAATGATGAAGTTCACGAAGATCGTCAAGAGCACCTTTCCCCCTTTGCTCCTGACGGGAGGACATCTCCTCTACTGCGTAACTTGTAAATTCATGCTCCCACACCATTTGAAAATAGTTTTCCATATCCTTTAAAACACTATCATCCTGCTCGGGAGCCTTTGTATTAATAACCAGGAGGTCCCGGTCATTCGATGCTCCCTCGTAACCTGTAGGTGCAAAATATTTATCACCGATATTTCTACCACCGACCATGGCCAATTCATTATCGACCATAATCATTTTATCGTGAAGCCTGTTGTTCCACGTCCATGGGCGAAGCAAATCTAACGGCTCATAAAACTTAATTTCAATATTTGGATGATAGGAATAGGCAAAAATAATATCCCTCAACTCTCCCCTCAAGTTGTGAAAAATGCCATCGAGAAGAAAACGGACTTGAACACCCCTGTCTGCCGCATCTACTAAACTAGAAAACAATATATCAGTGGCTGTCCCTCCATGTAATGTAAAATAAGCTAAATCAATGGTTTCTTCCGCATTTTCAATGAGATGAACACGGGCCACCCCTGCCTCTACCCTATCTTCTATGAGGACTATCCTGTCTTGTGAGAATTCCTCCCCCATAAATCGACCAGGATTATTTTCTTCTTGGTAGCTACTTGAAGCTGGTTCATGGAACTGAAATAAAAAAAACAGCTGTGATTAAGGTATACACTAGATATACACCTGCTGTGTAAGAACATATAAGTATGAATCGTTTCACCCAACTTTTCAACAATGGAAGCACCTTCTTTACCGTTTGTTTGCAATAACCCCCATTAGTAAGCTATGACACATCTTCCTTATTATATGAAATGAATATGAACCATCCATGAATAAGAGCATCCTTAATCAAAAAATAATCCGCAAAATTGCAATTACAAGAGCGACACCACTTATGACCGTGCCTATTACCCACTTAATCATTGTCAGTTGGACTTTACTAGTTTTCGTGTCCACATCACTTTCCGTCATATATTTTTTTTCGTTTAGCCTTTTATCAAGGATGACAATAAGCTCCTCCTCCGTCACAATTTTTTTAAGCTTGGCATATTCCTCCATCATGACTTTAACATCATTTTCGTTTGTCTTATCCTTTAACTTCTCTTCAATTTTTTCTAACCTAACCTGGAGATTATTATTTTTTTCATTACTCACATTACCCCACCTCTTATTAAAATAGTCAGATGAAAACTTTTATTAAGATTACTTGAAGCTAGCCAGTTTAATCTGACTATTAACATCTTTTGTATATTCTATTTTTGTAAGAGAGAGTTAGTGTGGACATGGGTCCTTAATGGGTATAATGCATAATAGGGTAGATCGTTTTGAAACAAATAGAGTAAGTGAGGGAAGCCGTAATGAAAACCATTCATTTTGAAGATTATAGGTTGGGGACAGAGATTAAACAGGCCTTAACGGAAATGAACTACAAGAAGCCAACTCTAGTACAGCAAGAGGTCATCCCCCTCTCATTGGGGGGATCAGACTTGATCGTCAAATCCAAAACAGGAACAGGCAAAACAGCAGCCTTTAGTATCCCCATTTGCGAATTAGTAGACTGGGAAGAAAACAAACCACAAGCATTGATACTAACGCCTACGAGAGAACTTGCTGTACAAATAAAAGAAGAAATTGCTGCTATCGGCAGATACAAACGAATTAATGCTGTTGCCATCTTTGGAAAACAGCCCTTTGATAGGCAAAAATTAGCCCTTAAACAAAAAACACATGTGGTGGTGGGAACACCTGGCAGACTTCTAGACCACATTCAAAAGGGCACACTCAATATAGAAAAGATTAAACATCTTATTATTGATGAGGCCGACGAAATGTTAAGCATGGGTTTTATCGATCAGGTGGAAGCAATTATAAAGGAACTTCCCATTGACAGAAGTACAAGCCTCTTTTCTGCAACAATCCCTAACGAATTAAGGGAACTAAGTCAAAATTATATGAAGAATCCAGCGACAATAGAAGCAGGCAATCCAGGAGCTAATTTGACAGCAGACAAAATTACACATGCCTTAATGAAGGTCAAAGAATCAGATAAACTAGCTGTTCTCCAAGCTGTTTCCATCGCGGAAAACCCTGATAATTGTATCATCTTTTGTGGGACACAAGACAAAGTCGATGACGTCTTTCGCCATTTACGAAAAGTTAATTTTCCTTGTGAAAAAATCCATGGCGGACTTCAACAAAAGGACCGGTTATCGGTTATGAAGCAATTTAAACAAGGGAAGTTTCGCTATTTAATCGCTACAGATTTAGCTTCTCGTGGCATCCATATTGAAAACATCAATCTGGTTATTAATCTCGATTTTCCGTTAGAAAAGGAAAGCTATGTCCACCGTACTGGAAGAACAGGGCGTGCCGGAAAAGCTGGTAAAGCAATAACCTTTGTAACACCATACGAGGAAAAATTCATTGATGAACTGGAAAAATATATTGGCTTTTCCATTCCAATTATTCCATCTCCAGCAAAGGAACTTGTTAAAGAACGTAAAGATGCATTTGAGCAAAAACTCAAGTCTAAACCAATAGAAAAACGGGATCCTGAAAGGCAACAACACCAACAACAAATAATGAAGCTTTATTTTAATGGAGGAAAGAAAAAGAAGCTGAGACCTGTGGACTTTGTGGGAACAATTACTAGCATTACAGGAGTAACTGGTGACGATATTGGAATTATAGCTATTGAAGAAAATGCTACCTATGTGGATATACTCAATGGAAAAGGCCCAAAAGTACTAAAAGAAATGAAGGAGCGAACAATTAAAGGCAAGCAGTTAAAAGTACATGAAGCAAGGGAAGAAAGGTGAGGCTGTCCCAAAAGGGATATGCTTCCACTTTCGGGACAGGCCGAGACACCTTCTCCCACTTTAAGGCGAAGAAGCCCCTAACTCTAAGAGCCTTAATCGCTTTTCATTCAAATAAGGAATATCCTTTCATGTAAAGACACATGATTAAAATTGTGATCAACGTACTTACTGAATTGGATTACCTTTCTTCTTATGCTTAATTCGTTATTGTCACCTATGGCGAATAAAGCTTCATAAACAGCCAAGAGTATAGATACATCGTCTTTTCCATAATGACAAATTTGGTAAAAAGTCGTATATAGTATATCGTCAAAATTCGTTTGTGCTGCAATTATCCTTACTTGCTTATCATGATAAAAATTAAGATACTTCCCATCATGTTTACTAACTTCATGGAGAAGCCTACCAAGATGAAAAATGCAATCAATGGCCGTATTTGGATCGTTTAGGGCAGGGGAAATTGCTCGCAAGGTTACCTCCACAATTTTTCTAATCCCCAATTCTACATCCTGCAGCATTGTTCTGTCATTTCCTATCTTCACATATTTATGTAAGTGTAACCGTTCTAATCGATCTTCCGATAAACCGTAAATACAGAAAAGGGAATCGCCTGGTTTTACGAAGGAACCTACTGGATAATTTACTACAACGACAGCATCGTGTTTTTCTGCTAGTTCATAGAGTTGACGATAATCAATAAGTTGAATATAGCCAAGCTTGTCATTTTTCAGGTTTGCTGTCTTATGCCTGTGCTTTTGCCCTTCCAAGCTCGGCCTATCTTCCGTTATCTTTATAATTTCCCCTTTTTTTGATTGTAAGCGATCCCTTAGTGTCTTCAACGTGGAATTGGTTACATCATTAATCAAGTTGCTCACTTGGATAGATGACGACACATGGTGGATAAAATAAGCAAAAAAAGCTAGACAAACAATGGCAATGACAACACCTATTGGACCAGCAATAACCTCATACGGAAGTTCCTCTCGCATAAACAGCAAGGCAAGAATAGAATATAAAAACCCTCCCATATAAACACCGAGCACCCTCATGGTCACCTTATTTGTAATAAAATCCGATAACGTCCTTGGTGAAAATTGAGTAGAATACGTAGTTAATACAACCATTATTGTTGAAAATGTAATGGTAACCATCGTTAATAGCGCTGCCGCAATCGTCGCTAATATGGTTTGAGATAACTCAACACTAATCAGCAAAGTAGCAGGGAGTAACTCTTCCATTTTTTTACCGTGAACCGTATCTATATAAATGACTCCAAAAGCTAGTAAAGAAGCCATCGTACAATATAAACTTGGAATGACCCATATATTCATTTTTAACTGAAACAAGAAATTCTTCATAAACATCTCCTAGTTGACTTATAATACTTCTACTGAATAGTAGACATTCTTTCCATATTACGGCCAATCATTCGGAGAAAAAAAAGAATGATTTCATAATAAGAAATCACCTCAAGAGATTTATATATTAACAGCTATAAAGATATTATAAATTTTGTTTCCTTATCATCAGACTGACATATAATCTCACCCTGATGCTTTTCGATAATTTTTTTACAAACAAAGAGACCAATTCCCGTTCCCATATCTTTCGTTGTATAAAAGGGCTCAAAAATTGTTTCTTGCACATGTGTCGGAATGGCAGGACCATTATTGGAAATGGTAACTCTCACCCCTTCTCCTTCATCTGCACAACTCACATGGATTTTCCTTGTTTTGTTCATCCCTTTAACAGCATCAATGGAATTAAATAGGATATTTAGAAACACTTGCTTAAGTTCTTCCTCATGCCCCAGAATAGTGACATTGGGCTGCAGATTGGTTGTCACAGTAACGTCTTCATCTGCAATGCTAGGATACATAAACGTTAAAATATCCATAACTAGCTTCGTTATGTTTACTTCCTCTAATTCATTATTCGAGTTACTTATTTTTGATGTATGTAAAAACTGCGTAATGCGATAGCTTAACTGGTTCAGCTCGTGGTCAATGATATCTAAGTATTTATGATCATGAAGTTCCCTTCTCAACAGCTTAGTAAATCCAATAACAGAGGTTAACGGATTTCTAAATTCATGAACAAAGCTAGACGATATTTGCCCTAAGATTGCTAACCTATCTTTATGAGATTGCTGGATAAACATGTTTTTTTCATGAATTTCCTTGTCTTTTAATTCCGTGTACCTCGTAACTGCATGATAGCAGAAGTCATTTAATTGCTGGTTGATCTTTTCGATGATTATTTCCAATGCATTAGAAGGAATACCTGTTTTAATAATATGTTTTATGATAATACTCCTGCCTAGATTTATATTATACATAAAGTTGCCCATATTCGTTTTCGCTTTAATTCGCTCTTCTGCAACCTTGTATGCGAGCCGTTTAGCTGCCTCCTCTTCATATTCTTCATAAAGAGATTTCTTTATAAAGGCATACATTAAATTTCCGTTTTCCTTTATTTTCTCGGGGTTTTCCTCTTCTTCAAAGATAATATTTTCTTCCCATTCCTTAATAAAATAGGATTCGTTTTTCTCTATGTAGCTAAGAATAGTTTTAATAGAATCCTGCAAAAAATCTTTTGTGCCGTTCACGTACAATTCCCCCTATAAAACGACTTTTAAATAAGATTAATGCGTTATAATTTTATTATCCTTCAAAACATTCGCATTTTATTTACTAATTATGTCATACTATTATCGAGAATTTTGTCAGTTTTTAGTCTTTTACTACTTTTTTATGAAAATTTTCATGTTTTTCTTACAACTTCCCTGAGGAATACAGTACTTCTTATCTTATCGTTTAATTTGGAAGCCAAATGTGAGATAGCACCTACTTTTAATTCTTATTTTTCATTCACTTCACACTATATTTTTTAGAAGGTACAAAAATCCCCCATAACATATGTTACTATCCTGACAGTCAGATTCGTAACATACTTATGAGGGGTGCTTTTGTTATTATATATAGGCAGCAAATCTACAAAGTAATTTTTTTGTAATTACATAACTGCTCTACGTTAATTCTCCATCTGCCAGAACAATGCTACCGTACCTTCACCACCATGAACTGCTAGGGAAGAACTGATTTCCCCTACAGTAATTTCTAGTTCCGGAATAGCGGTTTCAATTTTTTCCTTTACTTCCAAGGCACGTTCTGGAACATTTCCGTGCATAATTCCAACTCGTTTGACCTTGTTTTCCTCACACGATTGCTTTAACAAGTCCACAATCTTATTCGTTGCTTTTTTCTCGGAACGTACTCTTTCTAACAACCCGAGCTCGCCTTCCGAATTAATAGAAAGAATAGGTTTAATTTGCAGTACATTTCCTAACAGGAACTGTGCTCCTGACATTCTTCCACCTTTATAAAGCTGTTCCAAGCTTCCTAGTAAAATAAGATTACTAGAGTTAACTGCCGCTTTATTTAATTCATTAGCAATCTCCTTCAGATCAGCACCTTGTTCTGCCATTTCTAGACCTTTATAAATTAACGTCGTAATTCCAAATGATAAGGACAGGGAATCAACAATTTCTACATCAAACTCTGCTAAGTCACTGCCTGATTTGGAGCTAGCAATAGTTCCACTCAGTTTATTGGACACATGTACAGCAATAGCACAATCATAGTCTTTTTTCAGTTTCTCATACAATTCCTAGAATGTCCCTACAGAAGGCTGTGACGTCTTCGGTACTTCCTTATTGTTGCGAATGATGTCATAGAGTTGGTCCGATGTAAGGTCTACTCCATCCTCATACTCTTTTCCATCAGAAATAACAACAATTGGCACCACATAAACATCTGGATGCGCTTTCAACTCCTCAGGAATATACCCCGTTGTATCCGTTACAAACGCAATTCTTTTCTTTTCCATCCCTACAACACCCCTTTTAAATATCGTTAATATGATTATACTGTGATCTGACAATAATACCAAGTGTTATTATTAGGTACTAACTACTTTTTTAAAAAAATTGTGATAATTTGTAAGCAATTTATTATTTTACTAGATTCTTTTGCCAAAATTAAACTTTTCTTATAAAAACTAGCATCCATTTGCAAGTAAGTGATATTAGTTTTGCCGTATTTCACAACAGGAAAAACAAACATGAATATGATCATTACTATATTATTTACATTGGTAGATTGCTCCTTTATAATTACTAGAAAAGCGAGGTGAAGGATTTTGGCAGTGGTAACAGTAGATTTTGACGGCACTCTCTACCAAGGGAATTCCTTTAAAGTAATGTTTCAATTTGGAAGAAAATCATTTGGACCGAAGGAATGGGCCATCGTATTTGTAGGAGTTATGAAATCTTTGATCGTTGGCATGCTGAAAGGAAAAAATGCTTTGCGAATAGAATTTTTCAAGGCATTTGGGAGGACCTTCAAAGGAAAAACGGAAGAAGAACTAGATGATTTTTTTGATGAATTGGTTCAGATGGGAAAAAAGGACGTAAACTACGATTTAGTGTTGAAAATTCTTGAGCACCAGCGTAATGGAGATACGGTTATTATTCTCTCAGGGGCACTCCATCCATTTTTAAAGGCGTTCACGAAAGAACTAGAGTTAGATGTTCACGTCATCAGTACGACGCTAATTTTCGATGAGAAGGGGTTTTGTACAGGCGAACTAGGTGAAATTATTAACGGTCAGGAAAAGGTGAAACAAATTCAAGCTTGGTTGGAACATCAAGGAGCTACCTCCCCTTTAGATGTTTGGGCGTATGCAGACAGTGAAAGTGATATCCCTTTATTCCAATATGCTGAGCATCCTGTAGTAGTAAATCCTGATTCTGACATGAAAAAAATTGCAGAAGAAAATAAATGGCCAATTTTTGCATCGTAGAGACTACAATGCTGAGTAGCTATGTACAATATTTCATTTTAGACATCTTGTAATAATAGGTGTCTTTTATTTTTGGAATTGTTGACTAGATTTTTGGAGCAGCATGTTTCACTACTCTTTTTAAAGGGAATTATAGTAGAAAAAAGGGGTGTGGGCAATGAAAGAAGCAAAACCAGTAACTAACGTAGTACTTAAACATAAGGAAAAACAAACCCTCGAGGAGTTTGCTGTTGTTTTAGAATCGATTGCCAAGAAATTAAAAGAAAAGGGTGAATTTACCTTCACGCAGGGGGGAGAAGCCATATCCATTGCCCCTGGAAGAATAATTAAAGCGGAGTACGAATACACAACAAAAGGTAACAAACATTCCTTTGAAATCGAGATCGACTGGTACGAAGGGGAAGAAGAATTAAAATCGATGAGTATTGAGTAATAAGTTGCTTTACACTGAATGGATTTTTAAATATAAATAGGCTGAGTAAAGGTAGATCTGACCCTTTACTCAGCTTTTTTATGGTGGTTGGGAGTAAGTTTTAGAAGGACAAACAAATTCAGGCCTGATTGAAAAATCAAGAAACTGGCTCCCATATCGTTAAGTGATATGCCTTTATGCCAATATTTAGAGCATCTGGTAGATGTAAATCCTGATTCTCACCTAAACTACGCTTTTGACGCAACGAGTTTCCTTCCTCACCAATCTACGATTTTACATTCCATGTTTTTTTTCTCTATGATTAGGTTATTGCATATGTATAAGTTAATTTCAAAATAATATTAACTTGCTAGTAGATTTAAAAAGGTGTGATTAACTAATGCAACGTATGCTTAAATCTAATATCGTTTTTTTATTATCGGCTACCATAGTATTTGTTATAGGTATTTGGGGATTTATATACCCTTAGAAATGAAGCAAATGATGACAGATGTACTAGCAATTATTATCGATGGTTTCGTTGGTTTTATGTATAAGTACTAGTATTTTCATAGTTTTTGT
>JAJOJL010000125.1 GCA_021208645.1 Bacillus sp. (in: firmicutes)
CGGATATTCAGAAAAATATAAAGAACAGCTTATTGAAATTGCTGCAATGCTTTATAAGCCAACGAATATAAAAGAAGTGCCGAGACATGATACAGAAAATTGGTATGATGTTGGTTTTTGTGGTGGTATGATACCTTGCTCCCCTGAAACATCTAATTTTATTAAATCAATCAATAGCCAAAACATAGCAGCTTTCAAAAAACACCGTGAAGAAATGATTAGTAGAGTACTGGCTGAAAAAAATGCTAATGAAACTATAGATTTTATTAGTGATACAATTATAAGTAAAGAAAAGCATTTTTATGAAATATTTAACTTAGGATGGGAGAGCCTAGATAGTGAAAATCACGAAATTGGATGGAAATTACTTTATAAGCTGCTAGAAAGAGCTTCTGAAAAGTTAATTAGACAATTTTTTGACGATTGGGACACAACAAAATTTGATGATATAGAAAATAAGCGATTCAAACACCTAAAAGAAGTCTTTGAGGAGAATGAATACTATCGACGGCAAGCAGAGGAAGCACAAAGAAGGTATTATGAAGAGCAGTTTGAAATGCAAAATTAAATTGTAATCTGGGGAAGCATAGGGATGTTGCTTCTGTCTTATAGGAGATTATTGTTTCTCCGAGTATGATTGTCACAATCAGTAGGATAATTTCATTAACAGTTCACCTAAAGAAATTGCAAGAGATGGAACCAGCTGTGCATAGTTTTGAGTCAAGTAATTAATAGAGCCAGGAACTGCCCAGAAAGGACCACAGTAGGTATTTTCTATATAGAGTGATATGTCATTATGTGAGAATAAATAAAACCCACTATGATAGCTTAAAACGCATCAAGCTGGCAATTGAATGGGAGAAGTACATATATGGGAGATATTCGTTCCAGTCTATGAGCTATAGGCAAACAGTTCAGGTGAAATTAATTAAAATACTTTCATTATAGAGTGATAAAGGCCCTACCTATTTAAGGAGAAGTTTGAAGCAAGTCAAAGAGTATTTTCCTTTACTATTTCCGAACCGAAAGGTTCGTGTTTCTTTTTTAATAAGGGATTAATGTCAATACAGTTCTTGATTCAATTAGTGATGGAGTTAGGCTGCATGGATGTGTTCGTCGGCAGTACCCATCTTACTTTGTTTGAAAAGTGGGATCTATTTTTTCACAGAAAGAAATGAAATAAAAGGGAAGCATGGGACCGTTGTGAACTGCCCCATACTTCCGTGATCAGACGATCAAATCATCCCCATCGTCGTACCAACTGGTAAAGCAGAGGACACAATAGGCTGTCCTGTGTATCTGCTTTTGCAAGGCTTCGTGGGGAATGTCAAGAATAATGGAAAGGTTATTCTTGAAAACAACAATAGACTGTTTTGGATTATTTTTATTTGCCATTGTCCTTCTGATATGAGCTGGAAATATCCAGCAGCAATCATTATGTTTTGGAGAATGGGTAGGAAAACAATAGATCCCTTGGTCAGGAAAAATTGGAACTGGTATTTTCCTTTCAATTCCCGTAAAAAGAGTAACGGACTCGAGCCGGCCTTCCAATCCGGCCCCGCCTCCTAAGCACCCTCGTTTAATAAGGTCCAAAGGACTATCCTTCAAGAAAATTTCTCTTTTTGTTTCTATAACTTTGCTGCTGTATTCCGTTGATTTAGCTGGCAGAATGATCATGGTGTCCTTGGTTATATGGTATTTCTTTAAAAAAGTGAAAAAGTTCATTAATTATACCCCTCCTACATCTTCAATAACAAATGAACGTTGATATCTACTTTCTGTCTACGCTAACTTTGACAACTTAGGAGGAAGTTTACAATTGGTGCTACCAAAGCTTTGATGATGGTAAATCTACTTATGTATTACAAACTGACATTCAATAGAATCCCTCCGCTTTCAATTAGTAGATTATTTATGTCGTGTTATGAGAGTGCTGTAAGAAAAAATTATGTAAGGGTAGTTATTTATGTTTGTGTCGCGTTATGAGAATGATACAAGAAAAAATAACATAAGGTTAGTTAGTAAATTGGTAAAGAGTAAGGCAGGACTGACAGGGTGACTGACTGACGTATTAATAGTAGTTTATAATTCGGCATGTTATTGAGTGTCAGTTATTATGTGAAGTATTGAGCATGATTGATCACAGAGTTATTATACTATAATTTATAAAACGATAGAGTGGAAATGGTGGGAATTATTGAATATTTTGTGAATATTTATATTTTTTGTCGACTAAAGAAATAGAGAATTTTGGTAGGTCAGTTTTACCTAGGTTTTTCGTATGTATTTTGTTAGTGGATGCTTATTTGAGCATCCCGTTCCGTGTTGAGTAGTTGTGATGTTTTTGATTTTGCTAGTGCTGGTTCTAAATGTAAGGTGTAAGGGGAAGGGGATGAATAATAGATTATATCAATTCTCGTAATCATTCATTCTTTCCTTTACAAACTTAATAACATCTTCTTTGGAATCTTCTACAAGTATATCAATATCTTCAATGCCAAGGGCTAAAGCAATCTTAAGGAGGACTGTTGCAGTCATATCATTTTCGCCGATCTCATAGTTTCGGATTGTATTCACATGCAGTTCACAGCGGCCAGCCAGTTCTTCTCTAGAAATCCCCTTTTTCTCCCGTAGTAGACGTAACTTTTGGCCAGTGTACTTCTTTACTTTATATTCTAGTTTATCTTCATTTTGTTTATTATCTTCCAATAGTAACGCCCCTTTTTTAAGTTATTATCTTACGATGAACAACCAAGTGAACAGACAGTATACTGTCTGTTCTTCGGGAAATTTGTGGTGCCTGTCACTATCCGGTATTTGTCGGAAAAGTATAGGGGAAAGGGAGTTTTCTATAGGGGGAAATGGGAATTTCTCTTAGGAGATAAGTGACTTTTCTTTGGGGGATAGTGTAATTTAACTGATTGGTATCTTTTCTGTTGTCTTATTAAACTGTGCTTAACCGCGGAATAAGCGGAAGCGCGCTTCATGAGGAGTTCATCCAAGTGGAGAAAGTAGTTGATAGGGAAAGAGAGTTTGAAGAATGCTGCCAGAAATATACACCCATGATTCATTCGATTATTACGAAATGGAGATTGGGGAGAGAATCGGACGAGTATTTTCAAATTGGCCTTGTGGCCCTTTATGAGGCTTGGTCTAAGTATGAAAAGGCTGTAGGAGAATTTGCACCCTTTGCGTACAGCTATATTACCGGGAGGATCAAAAATGAGATTGCTAGAAATGATCGGTGGCAAAAAAGAATCTTGATTATGGAACCGGATGAGGTTGAACGACTAGCACCATTGGTGGATAGGGAGGATGACTTGGTAGGGTTAACCATGTGGCTTGATGAAATTCCTTTATTGGACAAGGAGCGACTTTGGTTGAAGGCAGCAGTTCTCTATGGATTAAAGCCTAGTGACGTTGCCAGCCTGTACGGCTATAATGTCCATACCGTAAAATCCTGGCGGCAAAGCGCCGTAAAGAAGCTGCGCGGTGAGTGGCGTGGTGCCTGTCACGACCCGGAATTTGTCGAGAAGCAGTAAAACGGCTGACCTCTTAGGTGTGGGTTGGGTGAGGCGGAGTGATAAATTTAAAGATGATTTATATTTTACTTATAAAAGGGAGATCCATTGTGGTCAAGAACATTCGTTTGGTATAATTACATTGGCAACTATATAATGCAGATGGGCGGTTGACCATCTCCCGATTGAGAAGGGAGGTGGGAAAATGACGATATATGAAGCACTAGCTTTTGCAATGCAATCAAACTTAGTTTTGATAGGTATGGTTACATTGATTCTATTAATCGTCAACGAAACAAGAAAAAAGTAACCGCCCTAACACCAGACCAAGGTTAGTGGGTGGTTACTTTTTTCATTCTAACTAATAAAGGTCAGCCGCTCTTCATGCGGCATGTAGTTGCTTTGACCGGGTGTTAACGCACTCGGTCTTTTTTATTGTACGTTCTTTCTATGATAATTATACATTACACTATTGAGGGTTTTCAAGGGAAGTGGGGGGGATTGAATACGATCTGGCTCTTCCATGCCTAGGATTTTGGAGAGGTTCCGACACATTTTCCGATTTAGCTAACAATTACTGGTTGATCAGTTTTAGGTGGGAGTTTTTAGAATGAGAGAATCATAGAGTAAAAGCACCCTCTCCAATATAAGTACTTGGAGGAGGATGCTTTAGGAACTCAGCAGATTCAATTTTTCAATTAAACCTTCGTTTCATCCAGAACCCCTTGTTTTTCCCATACTTCCTTAGCTCCTAAGTTCCGTGCTGGTGGGCTTGTGGGTGTGAAATGACCACCAAACTGCACCAGTTTTCCTAAATACAAGACAGATTGATTGAGCTGATCCAGCTTTTTTTTCAATTCTGTACAGCAAATAGAACGTGACAACAATGGGAAACCCATAATCACCAACAAGGCTCATCCATGCTTCCACTTCCTTCACCTCCTCCCATTAAAAGTGCCTGATCCTAGAGCGATAAAGCAGTTCTCAGCAAGGTATCAGGCACCGATTAATTAAATCTCAATGTCAACTGCTTCAACTTTGCGCTCCACCACTCGCGCGCCTCGCTTTTGCACGAGATAGCCTTGGGCCGAAACAAACACATTTTGCAGTAAAATCGTATCCATCGCATCCGATACGGCCTGCGCATTCACAGGCTCCATCGGATCATCCACGGAAATGGTCACGTTCTTACCACCTTCATTAAGAAACAACATCTCTAATCGCTTTGCCATCGATAATTCACCTCCTCCACTTGGAAGCACGGGGACGGTTCCAATGCTTCTGTTTTAGTAAAATTGCTAAATACTTCACTTGAAATTACAGGCTGTAAAGTGGTTGGGATCCCGTTATAGCATTAGGCTGTAATAGGTAAGCATACCTTCTGGGATACCGGTAGTGACACAAGCCACTCAAGCCCCTAGAAACCTACGCTGCCAAGTTTGGCCTATAAGCCTAGCTCATACGTGTTGCTGCGTTCCACTCGCTCCAAATCATGCTGCTGAAGCGCTGCAATGGCTTCCGCTGTTGCAAATAGCGGTTCGCTCCCAGCCTTCGGATCAATGTTGCGGTAATGCTTCGCCTTGAAGATTGGCTCTCCTTGGTCCGTAAAGCCAGTTACAAAATTTAATGATAGTCTTGATAACTTAATTTCAGCCATGTCTACTCACCCCCCTTCACCTACCAAGTACAACCAACCCCAAAAAACGGATGAGGAGATGGAAAAAACTTTTCGAGACTGGGTGAAAAAGGAAGATTTTTTTGTAGATTAAGATAGCGTAAAATTTTTTGAATCAATGTCTAGCAGAATCTCTCTATCCAACACTTCGTAATGATTACCACGAGAAGAGACGGACTGGATTCGTCATGAGTGTGAAGTATTAATCTTTGGATAAGAAAAAAGAAATTATTCGAACTCCATTCGTTTTGTTAAAAGATGAGTACTTGGTAGATGAGGACAAAATAACTATGGAAGCAAAGGGACCGATGCTTCCTTTCCGAAGGGGGAAAAATGATGGAAGAATGTGAATTGAAACACGCATTGATTGTGGATCCAGGCTTAATTGAAGAGGGGCTGGTGTTTAAGGGGAGAGAGGTTGATTTAAGTGGAAAGCGTTGTGATCTATTGTTTACGGACAAAGAAGGCCGTGATTTGTACGTCGAAGTAAAGGTGAAAGTAAGTGATAGCGCCTATGGGCAAATCGCAAGGTATGCGTATTTGGCTGATGATCCAGACGCAAGGTTTATGTTGGCAGGATTGTCGTTTGTAGATGGACTGAAGGAAGTATTAGCAAATAACTATTTCGAATACTGTGAGCTGGACAGACGGGCAGTTAAAAGTTTACTAGAAAGATTGAGAATGATAGCAGATTTGGAATTGCAAAAGAAAAAATCTGGAGTGAGGAAAGAGAAGGCAGCGGAGCCAATTCGGAAACGAAAAATAGTAGCAGAGCAACAGGAGGCTTCGAAGCCAGATATGCAACAGAAGCGTAAGAAACGGGAACAAAACGGGAAGAACCAAGCTTTCAAGGTAAAATCACGACTCCAGGAAGAGAAATTGGAGCGAGGGTTGCCCTTGGAAGAAATAGTGTGGTTGCAGCACCTTACTCAGCTGGAATTCAAGTCCAAACTGACCAAACTGGAAGAACGTATCGAAGGTATACGGAAGCAGAGGGACGGTTCCGGTGCTTCCGTCCTATAGGAGTTTGTGAATAAGTTATTTACTCTACTCGAACCGTAAGGTTCGGGCTTCTTTTTTATTAGGGGGTTAAATATAATTGCAGCTCTTGTTTCAATTGGTGATGGAGTTAGGCTATACATGTGTCTGTTACGCCAATGGCAAACGTAGTTTAGATGCCATACCAGATACTTAATTTTATTAAATATAATAAAACCCGGTGCATCGTCAGGCGGTAGCCTGACAATGCTTTATTCTTTTAAGTAATTTTTTAAGTAATTTATAAGTAATCTCTGGTATTGTTCTTTCCAAATGACATGTTCAGTGTTTCCTTTTTCTACTCCGAAACCACAGAAACTCTACAGCGGTGTATCCTTTTTCTAATGCTATTTTTTTGAGGGAATCGGAGAGCATCGTTGACAACAAGCCATTTTCGTTTCACTACTTAACTCATTCAACAATGAGACAGTCAACCGCTCGTATGAATCTCCAAAATAATAAACACCACGCTCATCAATGGCTTCAGCCCGACACAAAAATGTCATAATAAATTTTTGTCCTTTTTGGCTCCTAAACGGTACTTAATAGTTGAAGGTATCTCCACCCTTCTCCTCCCTTTTTCTTTAAAATGGTTTATCATTTGAAATTCAAATGAACAGGCAGTAAAAATGTCTGCTCGCCCCGTGCGTTAAAGTTGTGCTGTTCTGGAAGGGGCCGGCATCAATAATGTACATTAACGGAAATTTTCTTGGCATACACAGAGAGCAGAGATATTTGATATAGTAAAGTAGTAGTATAACAAGCGGAAAACAAAGTGGGTATTGAATAGGGATATGACGAGAGGTGGTTCATCGTGGACAATCATTTAGTGCAGTTGATAGAAAAAAGAATCCTTACGATGGAAGATAAAATTAGGAATAGAGTAGCGAAAAGGTCTAAAAAAGTAAAGGATATTCCGAGGAAAAGGATCCCATTTGATAAATATGAAGATCCCGTTGAAAAGTTAATGGAAGAGCTTGAACAATTTGATGTGGATAAAGAAATAGCTATTCTAGAGCAAAAGAGAATGGATGCTATTTCGGACAATCGTAATCAATTTTTCCAACCAGTCACTAAGGCTTTAGGTCTTACTAAAGAAGCAGTTGCATTAAAAGAGGTAGATGCTGAGGCAGCCATCGATACATTCATTGAAGCGTTTGAGAGTTTTCCTAGCTGGAATAAGGACTTAGTATTTAATGCTATTAAAGCGATTTATGAGTTAGGGATAGGGAAGAAGCAATTTGGTATCTTTATAAATTCTCCAGAAAAAACATGATTATCTATCGGAGCAAACTTAACGAGATTTTAAAGATAAATGATGAAGAAACGGGAGGGGAAATAGAAGGCATTAATTTTGAGATCAATGGGGAAGGGGTAACAATTGTTAGTTGCAATAAGGGTGTTATTGAGGGAGAGAGTTACCTTCCTATCCCCTATATGGTTCCTGTCAATTTACATATCCAGGATCACGGGAAAATAGAGGAATTTAGTAGCTTGACTACGAGGGAGTATGAGTTTTTGGCAGAGTGGATTGGTTCTGACCAAACTCATCAGTTTGAAATGCGGATACCACAGGATAAGTTGAGTGAATTTATGAATTCGTTTATTCCCGCTCTCCAGGAAATGGAGGTTTCTGTGGTGCTTCTCCTTGACCTGGAAGTATTTTATTTAGAAGATTTTATGGATAGGTTGGATATGGAACGTTTTGATGTGTCCACTTATGGCCCTGATGCTGTTGATATGCGAAAGGAATACGATGAAAGATTGGTTTCTGTGGGAACGGTGACCGTATCTCCGGCGCAAAGAGAGCAGTTCATTATGGAATTTGCATTATTTGTGGAGCGGTTTCTACTACCACAAACAAACATCATCGATTATGTAGATGGAAAAAAGCAAAGGTTGATGCAGCAGATAAAGGCGGCACAGCAAGCCCAAATGGAAGAAAGTTCGATGGATTTTGGGGTGGAATTTGAAACGGATGTAAAAAAAGAGGCTGAAAACTATGTGGATCTTTGTATGCTGAGGGATAATTTTTTACAAGGCAAAGGAGATCCGTACCATGATCTTTCTGGAAATAAACGTGATGTG
>JAJOJL010000160.1 GCA_021208645.1 Bacillus sp. (in: firmicutes)
TAAAAAAGCTCCCCTCGAAATAATATGAAAAAAATTTAGCACATTATCTCAGGGAAGTATATATTCCATTCCGAAGGAATTTGATAAATATATGGAAATATGGGAGGTAATAAAGTGACTGCTCACATTAATATATCTGCAAACTTCCTTCGCATAAATTCATTCCTGTATATTTCATCACCGGAAAGGCGGATAAACTCTTTTTTCGATATACCAATATCATCTTCTAATGAATCGAGACCTAGATTTTCTTCTTCCTCATAGATTTTAATGATATACTGTGCCGCTTCAAGGGGTGTTTGGAAAATGTTAAATGTATAACCGGTATAGTCTTTTTTAAACCATTCTCCTTTATTGAATTCGTCGGTCCAATTTTTCAAAGAGTTCACTGCATCTCTTTCATTTCCCTGACTTAGTTGAATAGCCTCATCGCACATTCCAATAAGCCTATCGACCAAATTAACATCTATGTTTTTCTCAGATTTATAACTTTCCAATAGTTCCCCAAGGTCATCTTCCGTATAATAACGATCCCCACTACCATCTGGATTGACCACACCAATAAAGGCAGTAGGCAAATAAACATAGGTCAAAAAAGCCAACGACACTATAAATATTCGGGTATATGGCCCATCCGCTCTCATGCTGATTACTATAGGGATTAAGAATAACTGGGTTAATAATGATGGACTGTTTCGTTATGGGCTTATTTTCAAACAAGCCAGTCCACATATCTTCATCCGTTTCTATTTTTTTATGCCAAAACTCACGTATGAAGTATTTACTTTTTACCATGAGAATCCCTCTCTTTCATCAATAAAGGAGTGTGCCCCCAACTTTTATAAAATTATTCGTAATACAACAAAGAAATTACTTTACCAATTATCGTCCCTTCCAGACTGTCAAGGCGAGTTGCCAGCGTCGGTAAGACAATTACCTATAGTATATGCCATATTATCGCAAGCATCTATCCTTAAACGTCTATATATCTAGATACGCGTTATTTTTATGTTAGAAACTTTTCCTTTCGTGGAATGCAATAAGAAAGGACGTACTTATAGAAAAAAACAAGGTGGTACCTACAAAAATGGACAAAAAAAAAAAGTTGGCCTAATCATTCTTTTAATACTTTTCATCGTGATAATAGGTACAATTGGCTATCGTTTTACAGAAGGATTATCTATCTTTGATGCCCTATGGTTAGCTGTAGTTTCCATGCTGACAATCGGTTACGGGGACCTTACGCCGGAAACAACTGAAGGTAAAATATTTACATTGATTTTAATCCCCATCGCAATTGCGTTAACAACTTATCTATTAACACAATTAGCGGGAACTATTATTAAAGAAAAATTTTCTAATGAAGTGAGGAAAAAAATAATTATGAAGAAAGTTAACAAACTAAAAAATCATATTATTATTTGCGGTTATGGTGAAGTGGGAAAAAAAGTAGTGGAACAACTAAGGAAAACAGATCACCAACTTGTTATTATTGAAGAAAAACAAGAATTAGTCAATGAATTGGAGGGGGATTTTTATGCCATAGCAGGTGATGCCACAGAGGAGGTTACATTGTTACAGGCTGGCGTTAAGGAAGCAAGCGTAATTATCATCACACTACCAAGTGACTCAGATAATGTATTTATGACATTAACCGTAAAAGGCTTAAATCCATCTATTAATGTAATCACACGCTCTAAAAAAGGAGTATACAGAAGAAAAAGCTTTATCGCGCTGGAGCAGACAAAGTTATTAATACAAATGACTTAAGTGGAAAAAGAATGGCCATGGCTGTCAACAAACCAACAAGTGTTGAATTCATCAACACCGTCTTCCACGATAAAGAAAAAGAATATAATATAGAGGAAATGATCATCAACAAAAATGCTAACTTAATAGGGAAAACAATGAGGGATTCTAATATTAAGGAAAAGTTTGGTGTAACGATTGTTGCAATTAAGCGAGGAGAAGAAATCATAAGTAACCCAGAATTAAACGAAGAATTTCAATCAGAGGATTTATTACTCGTCTTTGGAACATCAGAACAATTAGCAAAGTTTGGTAAAGTAGTATCTTAGAATTTTACTGCCCAGTAAGGAAGTTCAACTAGTTTGTGGATTAGTGTCTCTTATCGATGTGTTGTTCAATAATTAGTAACATCAGGCACCAATAGAAAAAGCACCCCAAAAGGGTGCTCCTATTAAACACACTCCATAAAAGACGTGACCCCTTAATTTTCCTTGCTTCGTAATATCCCTGTATTTCACCCTGCATTTTAACTGTAATTGAAAATAGATCAAATTTATTATTTTCATTGACTAAAATTTTGATCTCGTGGACTATATCTTTATTTTCAGAAAACCTTTTTCCATTCCTTTATCCCCAATCTTCCCCTGCGATTTTGTTCCTGATAGGATTACAATAGCTCTAGAATCAGATTTTAGTTAAAGTTGTCTGCAATTCCTGGATAACGGTTTTTAATCCATTTCTTGAACATACTTGCATTTAAAATGGTACCGTCTTCTAGAATAATGACCTCGTTATTATCGATTCTTTCCTTTATAATGTTTAACTTTTTTTAGGAGCCAATTTACTGTTGTTGCAGCTTGGTAAGTATATGAATCATCGAAAGCACCAATAAGTTCTTTGTGTAATATAGTTGTGTTCCTTAAATAGTTATCAAGATTCTCGTTATATTCTTGGGGTGAATTAAATAGTTGTGGGTTTGGATACTCTTCCTTATGCAACTCTGTACCACTTCCTTAGAAAATTTATACGACAAAATTACCCTTAATGGAGTAAAGTTTCTCTTAAGATGAATAGCAGTCTGTAAATTTCATGGACTATTTAAATAGAATTTAAAATAATCAATACCGTTCATACCCCTGTTATCTGGGTCAAACACGTTTAATTTCTTGAAATCATTCTGTGGTAATGTATGTAGATAGTTATTGAGGTCTTTTTGCTCCTCAAATTGCATTCGCCTTATTTTGCTTTTTTTTCAATAACTTCTATTCTCCATAACCACATATTAAATTTTCCTCTCCTTAGAATTTAACTATCACCCTTGAAAATGAATTTATTATTTTTCATACATAACCGTAATTCTTTAGCTGACTTTAATATTCTTTTCTCCAATTGATTTTTTGGTTGTATGTACTGAAAAAATTTATTATTCTCCTTCATTTCTTCTTTACTTAGATTTGATAGGATCATTTTATTTAATTTTTCAAGGTGAATAGTATTTTCATTATCATAATCAGGTAAATGTCCATCCGTTAAATTAAAAAGTATTACTTGTAAATAACTTTCACGAACATCTAATGAAACTGTAATCAACGTATTACCTTTTTGAAAATTAACATCATATAAGAAGCTAATTTTACTCTTTTTATCTAATGGCGTGTATTCAAATTCATTTACTAAAAACATAAACTGTTTTTCTATAATAGAAAAATACTCATCTCTATTTAACATGTTTTCTCCAATCTTTAACTAATGCTTGGTAAACCTTAGTTACTTCAACAATTAATTCACATACTATTCTCGTTACATGTTACGGCTGATACAAAAAAGCTACTCATATTAGGCTTTTAAAAAACATGAAGGGTCTTCGTTCATTGCCTAGGAACTGGCAGACTAATTAAAAAAATCTAGTTTTACTTTTTCGGCAGTCTAAAACCGTATCAAACTGTCATCCGGCTTCTACGAAAAAGCACCTTCCACTCGGAAGTGCTCGCTCATAGAAGGGGTATAAAAACCTATGAGTTGGTCATCGACCGCCATTGGCATCTAGTTGGTCATTGGTTACTGGTCACATTGGGAATGGGTAATGGTAATTGGTTGACCATCGCCATTTCAAAATCCAAGTACTTCGAATGTACCTCTTTTCCCCTTCCATGCCTTGATGAAGAGTCTCACTCCATCAAGGAGATGATGTTAGAAATATTTCGATCCGTCGAAGTCCAGCCCAACGGCATAGTTTTTGGCGTTTATGAGGTTGGAAAGGCGGTTAGCAAGGCGTTCCGTCTCGTCTGCCCTCTGACGGTAGTCCTCTGGATCATACATGGCAACCCTTACCATGTTCATTCCCTCGCCGAAGTACATATGCTCTTCTTTTTCAAAGGAAGCAAATTCTTTTAGTTTCCTTGCCTTTGCGCGAAGCTGTGTGGCAAGTTCAATTGCCTCCACAATTGCTAAATTCTCGTTATTAAAGGAAATTGTATTTTCAATGTTTGCCTGATACATAAGCTTATCTAGGTGGCGAAGGTCTGCACGGATGCTATCAATCTCTTTTTCTACATGTTCAAGGCTTCGTGGCTGCTTTGGCAATGGGCTCCCGCTTTCAATTTGAACGAAAGCGACCCGCATCATTTCTTCTTCTAATTCATGAATTTTCTTCGAGAGAATACTCTTTAACTTTACTGCTTCCGCAAGTGTTATTTTTGCCATTTCTTTCGCCCCTTTAAAACTATCTTTTTTACAGAATACCCCTTCCTAGTAATTGTGGCAATAGGGAAAGATGAACTTTTGTCTTCATAGGAAATTACCTTTGAACAGTACTTAATTAACTGTAGGAATTGGGCCTGGACTGGGGCTGGGCTGGCTCTACTGGAACACACGTCCCGCTCCCGTCCTCTTGAACCTCCGCTTCAGACACGTGGCCTTCATTTTCAGCTCCACCTGTCCGTTCCTGCTTCCGCTACGGACACGTCACCTTGATTTTTCAACCCATCTGTCTGTTCCTACTTCCAGGAGCACAGAGATAGGTCCGTTTGCATGTACCTATCTAAATTACAGCAAAAAGGTGCCTGATCCCCAATGCTGTAAAACTATACATTAGCGGGGGACTTGGCACCTTGAATTAGATAGTGACACTATTGGTCTTTTGTCATTTCTGCTTTTAAACGCTCCACTTCAGAGATTGACAATCCAGTTAACTCCATAATTTCATCTACTGGTTTACCTTTTCCAACATGCGCTTGGCAACTTGGACAATCCCTTTCTCAATTCCTTGCTCTATTCCTTTTTCAATCCCTCTCCGTTCATATGAAGTCATATATTCCATTACTTCCTTGGCTTCCTTTTTTGGCAATGCTCTCACCCTCTCTATCAATTGTCTTCTTCCTCTTCCGTTAATTCCAAATATGTTTCAAAGAAACCGTTTAATAAGGATTCTCTTGCCATGTCTAACTCTAGCTTAACCATTATCCTAAGGAACTCTTTTTTTATCTCGACTTTTTCATTTTTATTATACCCCATTTTACTTATCAAAGCCGCTGCAACAGGGTTGTCGTGCTTAATAAAGTCACGCCAATTTTTCTTTTTTAGCTCAACTGCTAAATATTTAAATTGTAGTACGTCTGCGAATGGAAATTGAATGGTAAGTGAATTTGGTTCGTATCTTGGAGTATCATAACTGAAAACAGCGATGGGTAGTATGTTGCGTTGATGTTTTTGATAAATGCGACTGAAGTAAGTAAACATTCGGCGGTTAAAATCTTTTGATAGTCGGCTTGGGTTTCCACATGAATAAGGATTATACTTTCTTCCCCTTTTAGTTTCGTTTGTACCAGTAATCAACTCGATGCTTGTCCCCCTCTGTTACATCCGTAAAGAATTCTTGCGACAAAAAGTCTACTTTTTGAAAGTCTATCTGTTCATAAGCTTCTGGAAAAAATAGCAACATGAACTCTTCGAAAAACGTTGATAGTAACTCTTTGAATAGGCGATCATGGTCTGTCCTGATTGGTCCCATGTCTGTACTCCTCCCCTTAACAAGAACATTCGTTCCTCTCTCAATTGCATTTTAATCCGTACAAATGTTCTTGTCAACTAAATTGAAATGAAATAAAGGAACCTCAATTCTCGTGAAAATTGAGGAGGTAGTTGTTGCAACTTTTCTCATTTTAAAGGGGCAACAGATACAGGATCACTGCCCCCTTGTTC
The DNA here is from genome assembly GCA_021208645.1 of Bacillus sp. (in: firmicutes). Lineage (GTDB taxonomy): Bacteria > Bacillota > Bacilli > Bacillales > Salisediminibacteriaceae > Evansella. The sequence continues at coordinate 5,950 of JAJOJL010000160.1, forward strand.
CTTCCTTATTTCAGTAAAACGTTCCCCAATGTATCTATCATCATTCCTTCCCCATCTCATAGATTTTTTGCAGTGTATGGATGTGGAGTGTTCTTTCTTCATCTGCTTCTTGATTATTCATTTCCTCCGCCGCATCCAAATACCACTCTACAAGTCTGTAACCGAACATTAGCAAAATCATCTCGTAAACACAGTTATCTGTTACGTGTGATAGATCCGCATGTTCCGAAAAACCCTGGTAATACGCCGGGATACATCATGGTAGAATTCCACCATCTGTTCAACATCCGCTTCATCCGCGATAAGGCTTGCCAAATCTTCCCCCATATAGCCCCAACCAGCCGTATCCCAGTCCAAGAGAAGGGTTTTACCGTCCGAATGGAAGATGTTTTCCACCCAAAAATCCCTGTGACACAATACGATGGGGAGTTTTTCAATCCTGCCCAATATTTCTTCTGCATTTTCATCAATCTCAATAAGCATGTTACATAAGTGTTTCGGGATTTCGCAATCGTCCGAGCGTATATAATCGTACACTCTCCTCCATGACCGATAACGGAGATAAAAGTTCTTCATATAGTCCACTTTGCTTAAGTTCGTCAGTTCTTGTAAAAAAACTGGTTGTTCCGCATATAACTTGCCTTGGAACCGCCCTAATTCCTTGGCTGCCCGTTCATACATTTCCCCAGTCAAATCTAAACCTGATACGCCGTCGATATATTCCATCCAAATCTGAGTTTCCGTTTCTGCTTCGTCCATTTCTGCGTGATAACATTCAGGCCAACGAAATGTTTCGGAAAACAACTCACCAAAATTGGATGTATAAAAATCATATTCCCTACGCCATGAATCTGGATCGTTGTGCCGTTCCCATTTCTCCTGTGTTTTTAAAACGATTTTATAAGGCAATTTCACGTCGTCAGCGGCCTTCGCATTGCCTGTTACAAGGTATACATCACCCACAGTACCCCCATGTAATTGTTCAGAATGGAAATCTACCTCTACTATTTTTGCTCCTAGCATTTTGGTTAATGCCAGCATCAGCGTTTCAGTGTTTATTTTACTCATTATGAATCCCCCTACGTCATTTTTTGCCAAGGAAATGCTTTTTTCCCATAAATTCTGGCGCCAATTTCCCGCGCTAAGTCCGTACTATTAAAATACTTAACTCCTAAGGAAGAAAACTTTTCTAGTTTATTTGAAAGGACAATAATCGTTACGCCGTCATCGACGAATTTTTCTAGATGAGAGGTATAACCGATGGGATGAAACCCGCCGTGGGAAATACTTTTTTGCCCAAAGATATTTTTCACAAACCAACCGTATCCGTATTGAACGAACATCCCTTTATAAGAAGGCTGTTGCATTTTCTTAATTATTTCAGGTGAAGCTAGACTGCCTTTTTCTAATGCTTGAGTGTATAAAAATAGATCATTGACATTAGAAACAATGTCCCCTGCGCCAAATAAGAGGGAAGGATGACAGTTAAAAACACTCTCCCCATGTTGGGCCTTCCTGTCTTCCTTCTGCCCATCAAAATAGGTATCCGTCATTCCAACCGGCTCGAAAATAGTCGTTTTCACATAGTCATGAAAGGATTTGCCAGTATTAATCTCAATAATTCGTGCCAGTAGAAGATAATTGGTGTTACTATACATCCATTTTTTTCCTGGTTGAAATTTTAGTGGTTTTTCCATCACGATCTTCATCAATTCATCTGGACTAAATTCATTCCCTGTTTGTACTCTTTTATCGTAAATATAGTTTCGTAGCCCAGATGTTTGAGTTAGCAAGTGTTCGATAGTAATTGGCTTGTCAGGATATACATTCGGAAAAAATTCCGTTAATCTAGCATTTAAGTCTATGAGATTGTTTTCTACTAATTGCATCATACTTAACGCAGTAAAGGATTTCGTTACGGAACCAATCCCAAAGTTTGTTTCCAGTGTGTTCCGTTCCCCTTCCCGCGCAAAACCAAAACTTTCACTAAAAACGATCCGGTCATCCTTAGCAACGAGTACCACTCCACTAAAGTTTTTGACCTGTGACAAATAGTTTTCAACTACTGCTTCCATCCTCATTCCTCCACTAAGGAAGCACGGGAACCGTCCGGGACCAGTGAAAAAGTCCCCTTATTTTAGTCCCGTTTGGATAGTTTTCTAAAATTTTACTGCTAAAATTGAAAATTCAAAACCATCCCCATTAATCTGGGTGTGGA
>JAJOJL010000091.1 GCA_021208645.1 Bacillus sp. (in: firmicutes)
CAAATTGATTTTCCAATCTTGTACTTATGACCAATTCAGCTTGGAGAATACAAAAAAAATCATAAAGGTCTTCAAAAGCATTAAATGTCTCTACAGGGTGATCTGTACAGGCATTTTTCTTTTAGCTCCGTCCCGCCTCTACCTCTACTCACCCCTCCTGCTGCATTTTTATACTTTCCAATGAAAATTGTATAAAAACCTCACTTAAATTTCATACACATTGAACATTCCATGAACACACATTTTTTAATACTCTATTACTACACACATCATCGAGTAAATGGGAGGAGGGAACTTCAATGCTTCCGTTTGATATTTTAGAGTACTATGACAGGCTCCAAAAAACGAAAGAACGAATGGAAGAGAAGGGAATTGAAGTTTTACTTGTGACAGATCCTGCCAACATGAATTACTTAACAGGATATGATGCTTGGTCTTTCTACGTGCATCAAATCCTTATCATTATAATAGATGAACCCCAGCCTATATGGATCGGACGTTATCAAGATGCTAACGGAGCAAAGGCCACAACTTGGTTGTATGAGGAAAATATTATCCCATATCCAGATTACTATGTTCAATCAACTGAACGGCATCCAATGGATTTTATGGCAAAAATTCTATCGGAAATAGGTCAAGGGAACCGACATATTGGGTGGAAATGGATAATTATTATTTTTCCGCAAAAGCAATTTGAACGTTTAAAAGAAAAATCTACCAAACGCAGAATTTAAAGATGGGGATTTATTGGTGAATTATGTGCGACTCGTTAAGTCAGATCAAGAAATTGAGTATATGAAGCGTGCGGCTAAAATTGCTGAGAAAGGGATGTATAAAGGAACGCAAACAATTCGACCTGGAGTAAGAGAATGTGATACAGCGGCTACCATTTATTATGAGATGTTGACTGGGACGGAGGAATTCGGCGGTGACTATCCGGCAATTGTACCATTGCTCCCTTCAGGGGAAAGAACGTCCATTCCTCACTTGACATGGACGGATCGGGAATTTCAAGAAGGGGAAGCTGTCATCGTCGAACTTGCTGGCTGTTATAAAAGGTATCATGTTCCACTTGCCCGTACTGTTTCCATCGGTAATCCGTCAAAGGAGTTTCAAAAAATTACACCGATCGTTGTGGATGGGGTAAATGAAGTACTTGATTTTATTAAACCAGGCATTACTTGTGAAGAAATAGAAGAGGTGTGGCGAAAGAGCTTGAAGAAACATGGAATCGAGAAGGAAGCGCGATTAGGTTATTCCATTGGATTAAATTATCCGCCAGATTGGGGCGAACACACAGCAAGCATTCGTAAAGGAGATACCACCGTTTTAAAGCCGAACATGACGTTTCACCTTATTCCAGCATTATGGTTTGACAATTACGGAATTGAAATTAGTGAGTCATTTAGAGTTACAGAGAATGGGTGTGAAACATTTACAAATTATCCACGTGAATTAATTATTCAACCGCCTTATGGAATTAATCAGCAAGATGGAAAGATCAGCTAAAAACTACTCACATAAGGAGGAATTAGTTATGAAGCATCCAAAAATGTCAACGAAGTCAATTTGGGCTGGGGAGAGAGATTATTTAGCATTTGGCGCAACACAAGTTCCAGTCGTTCACAGTGTATCCTTTGGCTATGATGATATGGATGAATGGTTTGAGGTAGCAATTGGGAATAAGGAAGGTCATATTTACGGACGGAATACAAACCCAACGGTTCAGGCCTTTGAAGACAAGATAAAAATTTTAGAAGGGGCAGATGCAGCCACCAGTTTTTCCACTGGGATGGCAGCCATTAGCAATACGTTAGGGACCTTCCTTGTACCAGGTGACAGAATCGTTTCCATCAAAGATACGTACGGAGGAACCAACAAGATCTTTTCAGAATTCTTGCCAAAAAATCAAATTGATGTTGTCCTTTGTGAAACAGGAAATCACGAGGAAATAGAGGCAGAAGTAGCCAAAGGTTGTAAAATACTTTATTTAGAAACACCTACCAACCCAACAGTAAAGATTACGGACATTACGAGAATGGTAAAGGCCGCAAAAGCCGTGGGAGCCCTTGTAATTGTCGATAATACATTTGCCACACCAATCAATCAAAACCCGTTACATTTAGGAGCAGACCTAGTTATTCATAGCGCAACGAAATTCCTTGGCGGCCATGCCGATGCATTAGGTGGTGCAGTTGTAGGTGCAAAGGATTTAGTGGAAAAAATCTATCATTATCGCGAGATTAATGGTGCTACTCTAGACCCGATGGCAGCCTACTTGCTTTTGAGGGGAATGAAGACATTAAAGCTTCGCATTGATAAGCAAAATGAAAATGCATTGGCTGTCGCTAAGTATCTGCAAACGATTCCGGAAGTGGAAGAGGTATTTTATCCTGGATTGGAAACTCATCGAGGGCATGACATTGCTAAAAAACAAATGAAGGGCTTTGGAGGAATGTTGAGTTTTTCTGTCAAAGGTGGAATGGATACGGTAAGACATCTCTTGCCAAAACTAAACTACGCTAATCGCGCGGCAAATCTAGGGGCAGTAGAGACGATCGTTGGCCCGGCGAGAACGACGAGCCATGTGGAGTGTACGCCGGAAGAAAGAAAAGCCCTTGGGATCCCAGAAGGACTTGTAAGGTATTCAGCAGGTATTGAAGATATAGAAGACTTAAAAGGTGACTTGGAGCAAGCCTTTCAATCCCTTCCAAACCATTTATTTGTTCAGCGCTGATAGGAGGTTACTATGAATATCTCTCATCGTTCAGAGCAATTAAAGGAGAAGCTTATTGAATGGAGAAGACATTTTCACCAATATCCTGAACTAAGCTTTCGAGAAGAACAAACGAGCAGGTTTATTGAAACAACGTTAAAAACGATGGGAGTTTATGAAATTGAAACAGGTATTGGTGGGTATGGAATTATTGCAACAGCAAGTTGTGGTGAGGGGCCAGTCATTGGTTTAAGGGCAGACATGGACGCCCTTCCCATCCAAGAAAGGGAAGGGGCAGACCCTATTTCCGCCCACCCAGGTGTGATGCATGCTTGTGGCCATGACGCCCATATGGCGATTCTCCTAGGGGCCGCCGAATTAATTGCAGAGGATATTAAGGCAGGTAGACTGAATGGAACTGTGAAGTTTATTTTTCAACCTGCAGAAGAAGATACAAATGAGCGAGGTTTAACAGGTGCCCCGTATTTTTTGAAGTCAGGTAAGGTAGATGATCTGGATGCTATTTTAGCTCTTCATATTTGTCCATGGCAGAATGTTGGGGACATTCAAGTGAATAAAGGACCGAGCATGGCGAATATTGACAATTTCACGTTGACCATAAAGGGAACTGGCGGTCACGGCGGATACGCCTACCAGACGAAGGATCCCATTTGGATTTCTAATTATGTTTTACAGGGAATTTATAGTCTAATTAGCCGGAAGATTAACCCTCTAGATGTAGGGACTATAAGTGTTGGCAGTATTCATGGAGGAGACTCTCCCAACGTGATTCCTGCTGAAGTGGTCATCAAAGGAACGATGCGTTCGTACACAAGAGAGGTAAGGGAAGCCCTCCAGAAGGAGTTAGAAGCAGTTGCTAAGTTGGCGGAAGCGTTTGAGGGCGAGTATGAATTAGAGGTCGAGCATGGGGAGCCAGCGCTGAAGAATGATCCTCTCCTAACGGATTTAATCATCCAGTCGGCAAAACGAATGTACCCAAATATGGGAGTTCATGAGGCTCCATTTGGAATGGGAGGGGAAGACTTTAGCCATTTTACAGAAAAAATAAGAGGTGCCATGTTTTTCTTAGGTTGTCGGACGGAAATAGGGAAGGAAGCCTATCTTCATACACCAGGCTTTCATTTGGATGAGGATGCTTTACCGATTGGAACAGCTATTTTAACGAAATGTGTGCATGAGGTATTAAATGGAACCTTCAAGTTAGAAGGAGGGATATCATGACGACGAAAATCGCATTCGTTGGATTTGGAGGGGTAGGTCAAACGTTGGCTCGTCTTTTGCAGGAGCAAAAACACAGCCTCTATGAAAAATATGAGTTGGATTACGAAGTTGTTGCTGTTTCTGATGTGATGAAGGGTTCTATCTATCACCCCGATGGATTAGATATTCCAACGCTTTTACAAGTGGTGAGGGATACAGGAACTGTAGAAAATTATCCGGAAGCGGATGGTCTCATTAAAGGGTGGAATAGCATGGAAACGATTGAAAAATCCAACGCAGATCTCATTGTAGAAGTGACGTTTACGGATGTGAAAACAGGTCAGCCGGCCATTGATCATTGTAAGACCGCTTTTGAAAGGGGAAAAAGTGTTATAACTACCAATAAAGGTCCTGTAGCCTTAGCGTACAAGGAACTTTCAGAGCTAGCAGAAAAAAAACGGAGCCTATTGGGGATTTGAAGGGACTGTAATGAGCGGGACACCTGCACTTAGAATGCCGAAACTTACCCTTGCTGGAAACAACATTACAGAAATTAAAGGAATATTAAATGGAACGACTAATTTTATTATAACGGAAATGGAGAAGGGTGAAACCTATGAAGCAGCCCTGAAAAAGGCGCAGCAGTTAGGCTATGCAGAAGCGGACCCCACAAGTGATGTGGAAGGCTATGATGCTAGATATAAAGCTTGTATTCTAGCAAACTATATTATGGGAAAACCAGTTAAGGCAGAGGACATACCTTGTGAGGGGATTACCCATTTATCGGTTGATGACGTTCAAGAAGCGTTGAAAAAAAATAAAAAATGGAGATTACTTGCACGAATTAAGAGGGAAGGGGAAGAAGTGGAGGCATCGGTAAAACCAGAATTAATGGATGTGGCTGATCCCCTTGCCGGTGTATCAGGTGCTACTAATGCGATACTTTACGAATGTGATTTAGCAGGGCCCATCTTGCTTACTGGTGCAGGTGCCGGATTAGTAGAGACAGGATACTCCTTATTGATCGATTTGATTCATTATGAGAAGGGCGGCGAAAAATAGCGATGGATAGTTAAAGGAGGTCTGAGAAATGTACACAAAGGTTATTACGGAAAAAATGCTCCTTGCAGGCGTTTGGGTGGAGAAGAAAGATACCTTTGATGTTTTTAATCCACAAAACAACCAGTTGATTGCCAAAGTTCCATTAGCTACAAAGGAAGATATGATGTTCGCCATTGAAAAAGGGGAGGAAACCTTTAAGAAGAACCGGAATTGGCCCGCCCATGAACGAATGGGTGTGTTAAATAAAGCAGCGGATTATGTGGAAAAAAATAAGGAATATTATTCCAATACGATTGCTTCTGAAGGAAGTAAAACCATAACTGAAGCACGGGGAGAAGTAAAAAGGGCCGTTGAAACATTAAGGATAAGTGCAGAAGAAGCAAGACGGATCAACGGAGAAACAATTAATTTTGACCAAAGAGAAGGCAGTGAAAATCGAGTAGGGTACCATTATCGCTTTCCTATTGGTGTTGTAGGGGCCATTACCCCATTCAATGATCCTTTGAATCTAGTTGCCCACAAGATTGGTCCGGCCATAGCATCTGGCAACGCAATCGTTGTTAAACCAGCAAGTGTTACCCCTTTAAGTGCTTTGTTATTGGGAGAAGCATTTGTTAATGCAGGTTTACCAAAAGGGTTTTTATCTATTGTCCCAGGGTCTGGATCTGAAGTGGGAGAAACGTTAATTACCCACCCGGCTGTTAAGTTGGTTTCCTTTACTGGAGGACTAGAGACGGGGGAGAGGATCGCCTGCAAGGCTGGGTTGAAAAAACTTAGTATGGAATTAGGCTCCAACTCTCCTGTGATCGTCCTGGAGGATGCAAATCTCCGTCATGCTGTCGATACTTGTGTTGCAGGAGCTTTCTCTGCTGTTGGGCAAAATTGTATTGGAGTACAGCGGATTTTTGTAGAAGAAGGCGTTTATAATCAGTTTCTAACTGCTTTTGTAGACGAAGCGAATCAATTGCAGGTTGGAGATAAAATGAGTGAACAAACAGATATGGGCCCATTAATTAATGAGCAAGAGGCAAAACGAGTTGAAAGCTGGGTAGAGGAAGCGTTATTTAAAGGGGCAAAAATTCATACTGGTGGTAGGCGTAATGGTGCCTTTTATGATCCGACTGTGTTAACGGATGTTCCTGAAACTGCAACCATTGCAAAGGAAGAGATTTTTGGCCCAGTTGTGTTAATCTATCCAGTTAAGGATTTAGATGAAGCAATTGAACAGTCCAACAATGTAAATTATGGCTTGCAGGCTGGGATTTTTACAAATGATATTGAAAAAGCCTTTTACACTATTCAACATTTAGAGGTGGGCGGCATCATGATAAATGACAGCAGTGATTATCGAATTGATGCCATGCCATTTGGCGGTGTGAAAGGATCAGGATTAGGCAGAGAAGGGGTTCGCTCTGCTATAGAGGACATGACAGAACCGAAAGTTGTTTGCTTTAATTTACAACGATATATGTAGCAAAAATGTGTATCCAAAATGATCTTCTTTGGGGCAGTTGAAGTGAGGATTTAGAGAGGTATGATGGTATTGGGGACTTAGAAGGGGAAAAACACTTCAAGTCCCTTTGTTTTTTAGGGAACTATTTTTCTATGTGGGTATATTTAGACTGAATAGTCGTCTAGTTTCAGAGGTCTTGCGTTTTACTTATGGTACGAACCTTTTCAACATACACAAAAGTAAGCTAATATAGAGGTATCATAATAACGGTGGTGGATTCCGTTGACAATTTTTATCCAAGTAGTATTACCTGTATTGTTAGTTTTTTTGATCGGCTATGTTGTTCAGCTTTGGAAAAGAGTCGATATTAAGCCAATATCAACGGTAGCCATTTATGTAATGACTCCTGCCCTAGTGTTTCGTACCTTTTATACGAGTGAAGTGAATATTCAATATTTGTATATGGCCATTTTTGCAAGCCTTCTCCTGTTTGCGTTAATTATAGTTAATAAAATATATTGTAGAATGATGAATTATCGAACGAAGCTGGAAAGTGGTTTAATTTTATCCACTGCCTTTATGAACTCTGGTAATTATGGTGTCCCTATTATTTTATTTGCTTATGGGGAAGCAGGTTTTGCATATGCCATCGTATTCATGGTTTTACAATCAGTGATCATGAACTTTTTTGGTGTTTACTATGCGGCGAAAGGAATGGCCGGGATACGAACAGCCATTAAAGTAATATTTTTGATGCCTGCCACTTATGCTGTTATCCTTGCACTAATGATAAGGGGATTAGGGCTCTCTGTTCCTGACAATCTTTTTCAGACAGTAGACATCATATCAGAAGCAACCATCCCAACTGTCATGATTATTTTAGGAATGCAACTTGCAAAAATAAAGTGGGAAGGGTTTGAATGGGGAAAAATCACGTATGGTGTTGTTGTCCGTTTAATTGTATCTCCATTGATCGCTTTCGGTATTACACTTTTATTTCCAATGGATCCACTATTGGCAAAAGTTATGATTGTTTTGTCAGCAACTCCTTCGGCAGCAACGATAGTCATGTATGCTGTCCAGTTTGATGCAAAACCGAAGCTTGTTTCAAGCATAACGTTGATTTCTACATTAGTTAGTATATTCACCATTACCATTTTACTGTGGATGATTGGATAACGTTCCTATTAGAGGATATGGGGTGGTGTTGTGTTGTTATCTTTTGAAAAGGCACGTTCTTTACCTTCAACAACAGACGATTCAAATTAGGGAAGCTATTGCATATTTTCGAGAGTAAATAGAAATAGTTATTCCTTAGATGAGTAAAAAAATTCCAATTTAATCCATATTAATTTGTTGAAATCCTTCGACTTCCCCTGCAGGTCTCTTGGAGATCATATTATAAGCAGAGCAGAACTAGGATTACAAATGATTTTTAATACACGAGCTTTAATTATTTCTGCCAGAACTAGTGTATTAAAGCCCTTAAACATACGAGCTTTTCATAATTCTGTGAAACAAGGGTATTATACCTCTCTAACATACGAGGTTTTCAGAAATTCCGAGGAAGCACGTGTGTTAAACCCTCTAACATACGAGCTTTTCAATAATTTCTGCGAAAGCAGGTGTGTTAAACCATCTAACACACGAGCTTTTCGTTATATCTTCGAAAGCACGTGTATTAA
>JAJOJL010000141.1 GCA_021208645.1 Bacillus sp. (in: firmicutes)
AGACGTGCTTTCCTCTTCTTCTCTCGCTAGCCTGTCTTTTGAATTGGTTTCAAAGACAAGCTTTCATCTTCTTTCCTACTAGTCTGGCATTAAAAGCTATTAAATGTGCAATTTTCCTTATATTTTACATGTATACCATATCTATCAAAACTTGCTAAACGCTTAAAGTACGTCTATCAACCAAACCCCATATGATTATTCTCTTCACACGATAGTTCGAGCGTCCTAACTTCAAACGTTTCCACTTCGCTCAGTACAAATGGATCTGACTTGGCAATCTCAACTGCTTCAGCCATCGAAGAGGCTTTAATAACAATCATTCCACCTTCATAATCGGTGAAGGGACCGCAAAGTTCCAGCCGCCCCTCCCTTTCCAGCCCTTTCAAAAACTGTACATGCTCTCTAATGAGCGGTTCTGTCAACTTTTTCCCTGGAACCAACGACAATAAAATTACATAGCGGGTAAAGGACATTCCAACCACCCTCCTCTCTTAATCCACTAAGCCAAGAGACTTCAAACCATTGTAAATTCCTGAATCCGTCACACTCGTGGTTTTTCGGTTGGCATAGGCAAGTAAATCAGGATGAGCATTCCCCATAGCAAAACCTTCTCCAACCAACTGCAGCATTTCTTTGTCATTCATGCCATCACCAAAGGCAATGGCCTGTTCCTGCTTAACACCCAGCAAATCCAAAACCTTATTTACGGCAAAACCTTTATTCACACTGTCACGAATCACATCATAGGCATGTTCCCTCACACCATCCACATTAACAGTCGTCAGATGGAGGTCCCCTGCTTTCTCGTAGACCAGCCGCCCCTCTTCTGATACGTTCATTAACGTCATTCCTAACACATCGTTCCTATACCGCCCATCAAACAACTCATTTTCCCTTAAGTGAAAAATATCAATAAATTGTTTCACAAACGATGAATCTAAGTTCGTGAATAAGTTTTTCTCCCGAGTATACAGTACCACTTCATTATCTTGCTTTTTGGCGGTTTCGAGGAAAAAATCAACGGTGCTCCCGTCCATCGCCTCGTTAACTATGTCGTTGCCATTGTACGAAGCATAGGCACCATTATAGCCAATATACGAATCTACCTTCAGTTTTTCAATAATATCCTTAATTTCATGGATCGGTCTGCCTGTGGCCAGGAAAACCTCTACTCCCTTTCCTTGAACCTGAGAAATAGCATCCCTAGTCGAAGCTTCAATTTGATCATCTGGGGTTAATATCGTGCCATCTATATCTAAAAACAAAACTTTGTAGTTGTTCATAAAAACTCCTTCTCCTCACAAATCATAGAATAACTACCATTATAACAAAAAAGAGGGAGGCTCAAAACATATCTAAGCTCCCTCCGTATATAGCTATCGCAAATGGTAGTATTTATTACAGCAACTAGACTGCTATGAGGCGTGACTTCCTTCCTCCTTTGCCCCTGACCCTTTCTCATACCTTGACTGCAAGTACTGGACTGTGAAGATGATTACCAATAGAACAGCACCAACGATATCTGTAATCCAATGGAAATGAACCAGCAATAAGGCAGCGGCAAGGGCACCAAATCGTTCCACTTTGTTGTAACCACTGAACAACCAGTTTTGGATAAACGACGCAAAAGCAATAATTCCTAATAATGCGGTCAAAATACTGATGGCGACTGTGTACCAAGGATAATCAGTCAAAAGTAAGATAGTTGGATTTAATGCAAAGGCGAACGGTAAAAGTAAAGCACCTGAATCGTATTTAAAACCTTGGATTCCCGTTCGTACCGGTCCTGCCTTCGCAATCCCTGCCGTTGCATAGGCAGGCAAATTAATTGGTGGCGTATCGTCGGCCAAAACACCATAATATAACACGAATAAATGAGCGGCCAATACAGGTAAACCTAACGTTACTAGAACTGGAGCAACGATTGCTGCCAAAATAATATAGGTGGCCGTCGTAGGAAGCCCAAGCCCTAACAGCAAGCAGGCGAACATGGATAAAATTAGCGCAAAGTAAAGCTGCGTATTATCCGTTACCATAAAAGAAGGTAATAAATTTGTTAAGTCTTGAGAAAAACCAGTAACGATCCGTACAAATTTCGTAGACAGTCCTGTCAACTGCAGGACACCAATTAAAATCCCCGCTGTGGCACAGGCCACGATGACCGACAAGGAATTCCGCGCTGCCAGTTCAAAGCCGGCTAAAAGCTCTTTTTAAACGAAACTTAACAGGCGCTGATTCAATCTTAAACTTTTTCTGCAAGACAGCAAACAAGAAGGCAAGAACAACACCAAGAACGACCATCACTGCTATCTCCGAATGCCAGCGGATAAAGTTCTGATCCATACTACCTAAAATATATTCGACCCCTAACGCTGCTGCAAAGAGAATTGCCCCATACAACAAGCTTCTACCGATTCTCTCTTTAAATTTGTGAGCAAAAAATGCCAATACTAGTAAAAGAATGATAGAAAAGAAGGCAGAGTAAAATACGGATCTTCCTTGCACTACTAGGAAGTAAACTAACACTAAGACTGGTACAATTAAATATCCTTGCTGAATGATCAATCTACGGCCAGATACTAGCTCACTCTTATCCATCCCGCGGATATTATTTTTTGACGCCTCAAAATGCACCATAAACAAAATCGCCACATAACAAAGAATTGCTGGAATAAGGGCACTCTTTATTATTTCCACATACGGTACTCCCGTAAATTCCACCATTATGAAGGCGGCAGCACCCATAATCGGTGGCAGGAATTGTCCACTAGAAGAGGCTGCTACTTCAATCCCACCGGAAACATGGGGTTTAAACCCTACCCGCTTCATTAATGGAATTGTAAATGTACCTGTAGTAACGGCATTGGCTGTAGAACTTCCAGAAATACTTCCGAGCATACCACTGGACAACACAGCAGCTTTGGCCGGACCTCCCTTGAAGCGACCAAAAGCCCTTAAAGCTAAGTCAATGAACATTTTACCGGCACCAGTTGATTCTAGGACAGCACCAAATAAAATGAAAATAAATACATACCTGGCAGAGGCATAAATTGGTGTACCAAAAATGCCTGATAGGGTGTATCCCATTTCATGGAGAAAACGGGTTAAATCGCCACGTGTGTGGTAAAACTGCCCTGGCATCCACTGGCCTAAGAAGAAATAGGCAATAAAAACAGCAGCAATAATCACTAACGGCAAGCCCACAACCCGCCTAGTCGCTTCCAACACTAATAAAATTAAAGTTAAGGAAATAAATAAGTCCCAGTCCGTTGGGTTTCTGTTAAGAATATGGGATGCTGTTTGATTGACCATAATATGATAACCTACATAGGCGGCATAAATGGCCAATGCAAAATCATACCATGGAATTTTCGTTTGCCCTAAACCCTTTTTAATGGGGAACATTAAATAAACAAGGACTAACCCGAAGGTTAAATGCAGGACAAGAAATTCCCGTGAACCAATGCCAGGAAGGAAGCCAAATCCTGCAGCGTAAAGGTGAAATAAAGACATTAATACGCTGACCACTAATACGATTTTCGCCCATCCATTTCTCAGATGACGATCACTGCCTTCTAATTCCAATAGGGCTTTCTTTTGATTATCTTCCACCTTTCCCCACTCCCTTCAATAAGTTTTTTATACAGCGTAAAATTAGAAAAATTCCCTCACGTCATCTTAAGAAACCCTATCGAGGAACACCTCGAGCCAAGTCAGTGTTACCACTTCTATTCGAATTCTCGTACCAGCAAAAGGGGCTTCAGATAACATGACTTCTTGTTCCTGAAAATAGAAACTATGGGGAAACATGGCGGATGGTTGCATAAGGAGTACTCCCCCATGAACGGGCCGATTTAAATCTTTTAGTATGTAATAGCCATCTCTCAGTTCAACGGTTCCCTCTTGCGTATGGGGCAATCCTGCACCAAAAGATTTGGTCCAGCTTTCCATTGTATAAATGACTCCATCGGAATCAACTCGGAATTTTTCCAAAACTGGGGATCTTTCCACGGAATGAATATACTGGTGGGAAAACCACTCATTGTTCTCAATCCTATTCTGCCAAAGAATCTCTTCCGTTTTATCATCGAGAATAACAAGGGCTCTATAGGGGCTATTTATAAACGTTAGAGCCAGTAAAAGTAAAATGAAAAAAAGACTGACGAAAATCCCCACTCGTATCATTTTTTGGAAAAGGACATTGCCACCAAGCAATGCCCTTTTTTGTTGATTTTTTACGTTATTGTTCATCAAAGAAACGTTGTGCCCCAGGATGTAAGTCAATGGACATTCCGTCTTGAGCCGTTTCCACCGTTACGTCATTCCCTCTTTCATGGGTATCACGTAATACTTGTAAGTTGTCAAAAATTGCCTTTGTCATTTCGTATACTTGATCGTCTGGGAGGTCACTTCGAACGATTAGCATCGCTTGAACAGCGACTGTCGATACATCTCCAGGAAGACCATATGTGTCAGCACTAATTTCTACTCCTGTGTAATAAGGGTATTGATCAACAATTGCAGCAATTTTATCTGCATCAATACTCACAAGGCGAACGTCCGTTGTTGCCCCTAGCTGTTGAATGGAACCTGTCGGTGTTCCAGCAGTTACGAAGGCCGCATCAATATTGCCATCTTGAAGGGCAGTAGATGCATCACCGAAGCCCATATATTCCACAGTGATATCATCATAGGAAATACCGTGAGCTTCTAAAATTTGCGCTGCATTTGCCTCCGTACCGGAACCAACATCCCCTACTGCTACACGCTTTCCTACAAGATCCTCTACAGTTACAATACCCGTATCGGCAGTTGTAACAATCTGTACTGTTTCTGGATAGAGAGTAGCTACGCCAAGGAACCCTTCTAATGCATCATCAAACATATGGGACCCTGCTAATGCATAATAAGCAATATCATTTTGCACAAGGGCCATTTCCCCTTGCTTTTCATGAAGCTCAACCACGTTAACGAGGGAGGCTCCACTTGTTACACCGGAGGCACTTACACCATCAACATTTGCATCAATAATATCTCCCATTGCAACTCCCAATGGGAAATACACTCCTGCTTCACCACCTGTCAAAATCGTTACATCCTGAACCCAGTCTCCGTCCGTTGATGCATCGTCTGAACCACAGGCAGCTAGTACCATACCAAACACTAGTATTACTGCTAAGAAGGCTACCAATTTTCTCACTAAAATCCCCCCTACTATTTTTCATAATAAATAATTTATAATAGCAAAGGACTGAAAAGCCCTTTGTTATTACCGCAAAAAACGGAAAACATTCTTCCATGAACGTATTCAAAGGTGATTATAAAAAGTTACGCACACATACGAGCATGTATTACTCATAATTGTAAACATATTTCTTTTTATTTGGCTCTGTTAGTGGATAATGTTGATTTTGGATATACGTTGATTTTGCGAAAGGAGCGAGACTCCTCGAAAATGCTCACACATTTTCTTCGTGCGTGGGATTCCCCCACGAAGCATCTCAAAGTCCTGCGGGAAAAGCAACAGCTGAAGACCCCGCAGGGACGAGGAGGCTGAAGCGTTGCCCGCGGAAAGCGAGCTCCTGTAGCATAAATCAACAACAAAGACTAACAGAGCCATTTATTTTTATTCTAGTAAAAACACATGAATTCTTTTGTCTTAACATGGGTGTAGTATAAGTGGTGATAGGGAGGGAAAGTTGGAACACAGGGTATATTTACCTAATTTTCCGACTTTTCTTCATTATAAGTTAAATCTATAGTTAACGCAAGAAGGAAGAGAATTGCTATTATCTCCCTTGAACCATCTGCCTTTCTCTTCCCTGTTAATTTTGTTACCCTATAGAAGGATAAGAGATTTTAGTTTTGAATCTGTATAGGAAAAGCTCCAGGCACTGTTGGTTAATGAGGCAACACTAAAGCGATGCCGCTAAATACGGATTTCTATTAGTAATCACATAATATACAAACCAAAAAAAGGATTTTTACTATCCATGGAGGTGAGCACCATCAACAAAGGATATATCTATATCGTTATCCATTCTATTGATGAGAGAAAACTAGAAATAGGCAGTTCGGAAGAAGATCCTGCCCTATCGCAGCACTTAAAAGCAAGTAGTTCCGTTTTAATTTACCGGAAATACATTCCTGAAGGACTGGACTGGGTTCAAAAATCCATTTCCCGCGAATACAAAGATTCCCAATTAAAGGATACCGATAACTTTTTCCAAAACGAACCTTACAAAATTATTGAATCCATCGAAAAAATCACAAATGCTCCTGAACAGGTCCCCCCAGCCACGGACACCTCGCCTTCTATCCAATGGAATACTGAAGGCTATACCTTATTTGATGAAGGCTGCAATTATTATTACGGACGGAGCAATATTCCACAAGACTATGGGAAAGCATTGGATCTATTTGAAAAAGCAAGTCAAAAAGGGGTTCTCCCTGCATACATTTATTTAGGACGGATGTACGAGTATGGAGACATGGGAGAAGTGAATGTGACAAAAGCATTGGCTTACTATGAGGCTGGTGCAGAAAGAGGAAGCAATAGCTGTAATGGGAAAATTGCATCTCTCTATTGGCGAAATTCTCCTTTAAAAAATGTAGAGGAAGGTGCTACATATTGGCATAAGTACTTCACGAACCTTGACCATACCCTCGTAACAAAGGATGACTACAGCAACTTTAATTTTTATATTTCGTTAGCTTTAGAAAATCAGTTGGAAGTAAATTTTGCGAATGTTTTAGCCGTTTATAAAAAACAAATGCTCGAGCTACTGCAAATGCGGAAAGACATATGTAACGAACAGCATACAGACAATCTTCCCTTTAAAAAATATATGTTGAATGTCATTGAATCGGAAATGGCCTTAGTAGAAGCATTAGAGCAAAAGGAAACACCGGATGTCCCAAGTAACTTTGCCATTAGTTCAGACATTCTCAACATAAGCAATATGGGAGTAATCATTTTAGCTGATGTTCAGCGGGGGAATTTTCAGAATGGGGATACGATACAAATAAACACCCCTGGTAAGACCGTAACGACGAAGATCCAAAAAATCGAGCGGTACCAGCAGTTTACAGAAACAGCTACAGTAGGGGACAATGTGGGATTTCTAATTGACGAAAAGGATGAGGATTATCGTTTCGTCAAAGGTGGAGCATCCATTTTGACCGTTGAATAAGACCTGGAATGGTTAGTATTATTGGTAAGGAGGGGTAGAGATGGAATTGGGTGACCTTTATTATTATTTACTAGCTGCTTTTATTGTATCTTTCCTCCCTCTCCTTCGAACACTTTTTTGTAGCTTCCATACCCTTATCCATGAGATTGGTCATGCCTTTGCAGCCCTCCTTACGAGCGGCAAAGTCTATAAAATCTATTTATTTGCCAATACGGAGGGCCTTGCAGAGACCAGCTATCGTTCAAGATTCAGCGGAATTCTTATTTTTTACTTCGGCTATACCTTTGCCTCATTGATGGCTGTTCTTTCCTTTTACTTTATTTTAAATGGAGATTTAACCTCTCTTTACTACCTATATATTTCATTAGCATTCCTTAGCCTTGTGTTCTGGGTACGGAATCTTTACGGTGTCTTTTGGGTGGTCTTGTTTTTAGGCGCTGCCGTTTGTTTACAATACTATCAATTGGATGTACTCCGGGAAGTGTTCGTCCTTTTCTTTTCTAGTATTCTTCTCGTCCAATCGGTCTTGTCTGCTTTTCATATACTCTATTTAAGTATCACAAGCCCAAGAAATGCAGGGGATGCAACGGGATTAGCGGAGCTTACATATATCCCTGCCTTTATCTGGGGACTTTTATTTTTGGCTCAAGCTCTCGGGGCGGTCTATTTGATCATGGAAGCGGCAGGGGTAGCATTTTATTAGAGAACTCGTCCCTTGCTACCACCACCCTCTTTTGTACAAGCAAAAGATTTACGAGGGACTGAAAAAGTGGTGCTTTTCCACTTTTCCATTCCCTCTATTAACTTTTTTAGTTTTTCAGCAGTCTCAGATTTACCCAAGTGGCACGGTCTCATCAG
>JAJOJL010000100.1 GCA_021208645.1 Bacillus sp. (in: firmicutes)
ATAAAAAACCCACCTTCATACGAATGAAGATGGGGTTACCCATACAAATTTTTTCATTGTACCACAAATACACAAAAAAGGCATAAAGGTACAATTTAACTTGATCCTCCATTCGTAGAGCTTTAGCACTGTGCGGCATAGGATAAAATCCAGCTACGTTAAAAACCACCTTATGTCGATGGTTTCTGTTGACCCATTGGCGTCTTTGGACATTTTTGGGCAGCAGCATATCTCCAGCACAGGAGCCTCACCTAACGAGGTACTATTTAATTTATTTCACAATGCATACTTTATCATCAATAAAAATTATCTGTCAACTACTTTTTCACATAAAAAATAATATTTTCGGAAAAAACATCAATCCTTCTATCTCTAAAACATTTCTTTAAAAGGTAAACCTAGTAAATTAATAACGTTTAATCAGTGGCATTGTTTGATATCTTCTTCTATACGATACGGGTTAATATGGACAAACACACGTTTAATATCTGAATGATTTGTAAGTAATGACCTTTTTACTTTTTTTGCAATGAGATGACCTTCCTCCACAGTAATATCAGGGTCAACACTCACTTTAATATCAACGACAATATAATGACCATGTGTGCGAGCTAACAGTTCATCAACTCGTTTCACTGAATCAATCGTTGTAACCGTCCTAATAAATGGTTTTGTCTTTTCATCCTCTAGAACTTGTTCCAACATGATGAGGCTTGCTTCCTTACCAAGGGAAAAGCCAATTTTAATAACAACTAACGAAACTACCACCCCTGCCAACGGATCGAAATAAAGTAATATGGGATAATTTAGGTGCTGTCCAACCATGGCACCAAGGACACCAATCAAAGCGGCGATAGATGACAACGCATCGGAACGATGATGCCATGCCTCCGCTTGTAAAGCGGAACTATTGATTTTCTTCGCAAGTCTACTTTTATATTGAAATAACAGTTCTTTTACTAGGATGGAGATGACTATAGCCACTAAAGCTATCCCTTTGGGAGCCATTGTGACTTCGCCAAAGAGTATCTTCACAGACGAAAGTGCGATTTCTACACCTACTACTATGAGCAATATAGCTACAACGATCGTTGCAATATTTTCTGCTTTCCCGTGACCGTAGGGATGTTCTTTATCTGGAGGCTTTTGTGCTGTTCGTATTCCTGCTAATACAGCAATGGATCCTGCCACATCAGATGCGGAATGGGCTGCATCTGCGATCAACGCTCTACTTCCAGCTATCCATCCAACTATTCCTTTCATTATTGCTAAAACTCCGTTAACGATGATACCAACCCATGTTGCAAATTCTGCTTGCCGATAACGATTTGCCATCTATCATTACCTCCACATCCCATGCATTAAATAATTTCTGCTCTCTTATCCTAGCAAGCAAATATGGAGTGGGTCTACAGCAACGTTTTGGCGGAATAACAATTTCTATAACACTAGTAAACTATGTTTGTTGACCTTAAAAATGTTGCCCCAAGCAAAAAATAATCTTTCTTTCACTGGTCATGAATGGAAGGGTTTTCATAAAAAAAACGTCAATGAAATTTAAAAATTAGGTGTTGACATATCTTTTTCTTTGCTTTAGTATCGAACTTGTGAAAAAAATTAAATACCTCGTTAGGTGAGGCTCCTGTATGGAGATATGCTGCTGCCCAAAAATGTCCAAAGACGCCAATGGGTCAACAGGAATCATCGAATTAAGGTGATTCTTAACGTAGCTGGACAAATGTCCTATGCCATACAGTGCTAAAGCTCTACGAATGGAGGGAAAACTATGTTTTGTACCATTGTGTACATACATACTTTGTTTTGCTGTGCACAAACACCTTCATTCGTGAAGGTGTTTTTTTTCATCTAGCTTCAAGGGCTTTGTGCTATTGAAGATAGCAAACTGATATCTAGGGGGTGGTATGACTTGGATAGTAGTCCTGAACCGGAATCATTCGTAGAAGTTATTATTTATAAACAAATCAAAAACAACAGTGACATAACTACCAGTTCATGTCACAGAGGAGGATATCATCATGGCAAGATTAGAAAAAGATTTAAACGTTAAAGAATTAGAAGGTTATCAAGCCAAGGAAGCATTAAAAAGCGATGTATTAGTGAACGGGTCCGTTCTTCAAATTTGGAAAGTCCGCTTACCGTTCTTAATTATTACCCTTATCGGTGGTATGCTTGCAGGTGCTGTAGTAGGAGCTTTCGAGGAAGCATTAGAAGCAATCGTTATTTTAGCTATTTTTATTCCAGTTATTATGGACATGGGTGGTAACGCAGGAACGCAATCTTCCTCCATCTTCACAAGAGCATACGTATTAGGGCAAATCACGTTTGATAAATGGAAAAAGCATTTAGGTAAAGAAGTATTAGTAGGAGCCACAATGGGAGCAGCACTAGGAGTTGCAGCGTGTATTATTGCATACCTATGGCAAGGTATCTTTGCATTAGGATTAGTCGTTGGTATTTCTTTATTCTTTACGGTAACGATCGCAACAACTTTAGGATTCTTAATTCCTTACATCCTTGTAAAACTAGGCTTTGACCAAGCAGCTGGATCTGACCCATTCATTACTACGATCAAAGACGTTACTGGTCTATTAATCTATTTTGGCTTAGCATCTGTTTTATTAGCACACATGATGTAATCAGAAATCATAAAGCTTAATAATCTACTATAATAGACACAAAAATGAAAGAAGTAGAGTTGGGTAACAGATCATCCCCTTCTCTACTTCTTTTGATATGTCAGTAAACCTTTTATATCATTCAGTAATTTTATTTAGATTTA
This sequence comes from Bacillus sp. (in: firmicutes), assembly GCA_021208645.1. Taxonomy (GTDB): domain Bacteria; phylum Bacillota; class Bacilli; order Bacillales; family Salisediminibacteriaceae; genus Evansella. The sequence goes on from JAJOJL010000100.1 coordinate 2,801, forward strand.
GGAAACACTCTCATTAGTGCTTCTTTCATCTCTGGCTTAACATTAATCTTTGGACGAGCAGCCTTAGCCATTTCTTCCCCTTCCTCGATGGACTTAGCTTTTCCTAACGATAAAAGGGTTCCAACAGCAACTGTGCCAGTACGATTACTTCCTCCTTGGCAGTGAAAGTAGATGTTTTTCCCTTCGTTATATGCCTTTACAACATGATTAATGGATTTCGTTATGGATTCATCTTGGTCTGGCGCATCATCCACAATAGGAGAATGGAATCGATTATAGTGATAAAAATCTTCCGGAGCTTCTGCTCTCAAATCATACACCACGTCCACTTTTTCATTCTCTAACACTTCCTTCACATCAGCTGCTCCACCGATATAAATACGACCCTTCAAAAGCTCATGATAATTCTTTGCTGTCATTTTATATTGCTCCTTATACTAGTCTAATTTAATGCTAACATCACTGAATATATTCCTTTATTTTGTTGTATCCTACTTTTCTTCATGAAGCCACGGGATCAAGGCTGTCTTTTCAGCTAGTTCTGTCTTCACCTTTTTAATCCATTCCTGCTCTGCTATTGCCTTTCCTTTCAGAACCGGGGCTTTTGTACCTGTTGCGTATAAGCTTTGGTTAATCACCCACCAGCTTGGCGTGATTGCTGCACGCTTTAAATCCTCTTGTAATCTGGCCGCCTCTAATACAGGCGTTGCTTCTGCAAGAGTGACGATCAGTACAGCCGTTTCCTGTGGGTTTCGAATCATGGGCAATAGATTTTTCGCACTTTCAGGAACAACACCTGTGGACCGTTCTATTTCTTTACTATAAGACTGAGAGGCATCTAGTAATAATAACGTGTGTCCTGTTGGTGCCGTATCAATGACAACCACTTCTTCCTCCGTTTTTGCCACCACTTCTGCAAATGCCTGGAAGACAGCAATCTCTTCGGTACATGGAGATTCTAAATCCTCTTTTAAGTAAGCAAGTCCTTCTTCATCGAGATCCTTCTCGGACTCTGCCAGTACCTTTCCTTTGTACTTCTCTACTTCTACCTTCGGATCAATCCTACTAATCGTTAAATTCTCATTTTCTATGGATTGTTGGAATTGATACTCTAAATGGGCAGCAGGGTCTGTTGTCGTTAAATGAACGGGATGCCCTTTTTCAACAAGCCCTACAGCAACAGTAGAAGCCACCGTAGTTTTTCCAACCCCACCTTTCCCCATTGTAAAAATAAGTTTCTTCTGACTAACAGAGAGATCATTTATCACATCAGTTAACTGTGGAAGCCTCATCGGTTCCTGTTCACCACTAAACTCCATTACGTCCCCTTCTTGATAGTCTTTAAATAGATGGCGTAAATTATTTACACCAGTTAACGAAAAGGGAACGTACGGCAGAGAAAAAGTGGTAACCTCCATTAAGTGAGTAGGTAACTCCTTTAACGCTAGCTGTTGCCTTTCATAAAAGGCCGTTGCCACTTCGTCGTCCTCCTGCTGGCTTTGAAGGAGACCGTTAATAATGAGCATTTGCTGACTTATGCCCATTTCCTTTAATTCCAACGAAGCACGCTCCGCCTCCTTTAAGGAAGAACCATCAGGCCTTGCCACAAGAATTAAGGTAGTTTTCCTTTCATCGGAAAGGACAGCAACGGCATTTTCATACAAATCCTTCTTTTCCCCTAACCCAGATAAAGGTCCTAAGCAAGAAGCCCCGTGGGTACTTTCTTCCAAAAACCCGCTCCACGCTGTGGGAAGTTGCAGAAGGCGCAATGTGTGTCCTGTAGGAGCTGTATCAAAGATGATGTAATCATACTCCTGAACGATCTCATGATCAGTTATAAACCCTGTGAATTCATCAAAAGCAGCGATCTCTACCGTACAAGCACCGGATAATTGTTCTTCCATCGAAGCAATGACTGCTTCTGGAAGCTTATTGCGGTACGGACCTATTACTTTTTCCCGATAGGTCTTTGCTGCGTTTTCTGGGTCAATATTACTGACATATAAGTTGGCCACTGTTGGAATTGCCTTCGGTGTACTCGTTAATTCCATTGCAAAAACATCTTGTAAATTAGAGGCAGGATCTGTGCTAATCAACAAAACTTTTTTTCCTCTGTCAGCTAAAGCGACCGCTGCTGCACAGGCCGTCGATGTTTTTCCTACCCCGCCTTTTCCCGTCAAAAAAACAAATTGTGTCTTCAACTCATTAGGATTAAAAATTGGATACATGGGAACACCATCTTTCCTTTTTTTACGATTGTTTTACATTAATGGATAATTTCGCTTTTGGCTTCTTCGATAATTCTTCCAACTTTACTTCAAACCATGCTGCAAATTCTTCATTGGTCGGATAGGCCCCTACTTTTTCCACTTTACCATCCACCATTACCACCGGTAGAGCATCAGGGCCCTTTTCCGTTAATAGCCGTTGAATCTCCTGATTATCTGCAAATCTATCTGGATCATTTGTTAGTTGATAGCGAGTAATGGGAAATCCTTTTTTCTCTAAAACAAAAATAGCAGCTGCCACTCTTGTTAATTCAGGATCCACACTTGGACCACACACACCTGTAGAACAACACATTGCTGGGTCAAAAATTTCTACCTTTTTCATGTAGATAACCTCCAATATTTTATTAAATGGCTCTGTTAGTGGGTAATGTTGATTTTTAAACTAGTTGATTTTCGCGTAAGATACGAGACTCCTACGGGAAAAGCAACAGCTGAAGACCCCGCAGGAACGAGGAGGCTGAAGCGTTGCCCGTGGAAAGCGAGTATCTGAAGCGAAAAATCAACATTCAGTACTAAAAGAGCTTTTTTAATTAACTTGTTCCACCCTACCCCATAACCATTTACAAAATTCCGTCAATTGCAAGCGCTACCAGAAATTTTGTTCAATAAATCTTCGTTTTTCTATCCTTTTTCTGCTTGTGAAATCATGTACAATACAAGTGAGGACTTAACATCATCTAAACATTAGAAAGTATAAGAAAAGGAGAATACAACATGAAAACAAAAAAACCGCTGGTTAATTGCCCTCTCCGCTGTTGGGATCCACATATCTATCGGGTCTGTTTATGCCTGGAGTGTTTATACAAAACCTATTACTGATCAATTCGGTTGGAGCTTAACAGATGTTCAGCTGACATTTAGTATTGCCATTTTATTTTTAGGATTAGCTGCTGCATTTTTAGGCCATTTTGTAGAAAAATACGGACCGAGAAAAGCTGGTATTCTTTCTGCTACTTTCTTCGGAATTGGTATTTTCGGTTCAGGATTTGCTATTTATTTTGAAAACATTTACATGCTTTACCTCTTTTATGGAGTATTCGGGGGAATTGGTTTAGGGGTTGGTTATATTACACCTGTTTCCACCCTAGTAAAGTGGTTCCCAGATAGAAGAGGCCTTGCAACAGGTCTTGCTATTATGGGGTTTGGATTTGCTTCCATGATCTCCAGCCCAATTATTAACGCCTTAATTAACTCCGTAGGTTTGATGACGACGTTTTATATTTTAGGGGCTTCTTATTTTATTATCATTATTAGCTCCGCACAATACTTGGCACCACCTCCGAAAGACTGGGTTCCGAAAGGATTTCAACAAACAGCCAATGGCGGACCTAAAATCAAGAAAGACCTTGCTCAGTTAACGGCTAATGAAGCTGTAAAAACAAAGCGTTTCTGGTATTTATGGGTTATGTTATTCATTAATATTACTTGTGGAATAGCTATCATTTCCGTTGCTTCTCCATTAGCACAAGAGACAGTTGGCTTAAGCGCCGTTGCTGCAGCTACGATGGTTGGACTTATTGGTGTATTTAATGGCGTGGGACGTATTGCTTGGGCTTCATTTTCTGATTACATTGGTCGAACCAATACGTATATGGCGTTTTTCATCATTCAAATCATTGCATATTTCAGTTTACCAAGTATCTCTCACGTTCTTTTCTTCCAAATCGTCTTATTCGCTGTAATGACTTGTTATGGAGGAGGATTTGCTTCCATACCAGCTTACATCGGAGATTTATTTGGTACGAAACAGTTAAGCGCTATTCATGGTTATATGTTAACGGCTTGGGCAGCAGCAGGTCTTGTAGGACCAATCTTGACTGCTTGGGTAAGGGAAACAACTGGAAGCTATCAAAGCATGCTTTATGTATTTGGAGGGCTATTCATGGTTGCATTATTAGTAACCATGCTTGTTCGATTAGATATTAAAAAGATCGAAAAAGAACAACAACAGGCCGTTAATAAAATGGCTAGTTAATACCAAAACAGCTTCGTCCCATTCTCCCATTGGAGTTGGTCACGAAGCTGTTTTTCTTATTTTTTTGGCTCTGTTAGTGGATAATGTTGATTTTGGATATACGTTGATTTTGCGAAAGGAGCGAGACTCCTCGAAAATGCTTACACATTTTCTTCGTGCGTGGGCCATTTCGAGGAAGCATCTCAAAGTCCTGCGGGAAAAGCAACGGCTGAAGACCCCGCAGGGACGAGGAGGCTGAAGCGTTGCCCGCGGAAAGCGAGCTCCTGTAGCAAAAATCAACAACAAAGACTAACAGAGCTATTTTTTTAAAGCTTCATTATATAGGACTGTCCATATCAAGGATAGTTATATACTTTACAAGGACGATATCGTTGTCTGGAAGTCGAGACTTTGGTATGCTGGCTTCTTTACTCGCTTTTTCGATTTTATCTGCTAGCCTGGATTATGAACGCCTTCATAACTACCGCTTTCTCAAAATAACACACTAGCCTGGTTTATGGACGCCTTCATAACTACCAGTTTACATAATAACATTACCGTCAACTATCGGTACCCTGGTTTTTAAAAGAGCTAACGTGTCGTCAATTTCATCCTTTGTTGTATACCTGCCTAAACTAAAACGAATCGTGCCCTTACCAATCTCCTCTGAAACTCCCATTCCTTTTAAGACCTCTGAGAGCTTTATTTGCCCTGAATGACAAGCAGAGCCAGTTGAAGCTGCAATTTCCGGAAGCTTATCTAAAATATCCTGACCGATCATCCCTTTAAAGCTCACGTTAAGGGTATTAGGAAGAATGGATTCAATTTCTCCATTAAGGACAATGTTTGACCCGTAAAAAGCCTTCAGTTCCTTCCAAAAGTAATTTCTTAGCCCGTCCATATGACCATTTACTAGCTCTTTGCTAGCAAGTTCACAGGCTTTTCCTAACCCTGCAGCTAAGAAAATGCTTTCCGTTCCTGCCCGCTTCCCTCCTTCGTGAGAGGCACCATGAATCAATGATTCCATTGGGGTGTTTTGTCTTATATATAACGCACCAATCCCTTTCGGTGCATAGAGCTTATGACCGGCAATTGTCAGCAAATCCACACCAAGTTCCTCTACAGACACGGGAACTTTCCCTAACGATTGGGACGCATCCGTATGCATGATTATGTCGTTTTCCCTTGCAATGGCTGCGATCTCTTTAATAGGCTGTAACGATCCTACTTCATTATTTGAATGCATTACGGAAATTAAAATCGTTTCCTTCGTAACGGCCTCTTGCACCGCCTTTGGGTCAACCTGCCCATCCTTATCCACCGGTAAATAGGTTACCTTAGCCCCTTCCCTTTCGAGGAATTGGAGAGGTTGAATAATAGCAGGATGTTCAATACATGTCGTAATGATATGGTTACCTCTTTGTTTTCTTCCATAAAAAATGCCCTTTAATGCATGATTATTAGATTCGCTACCGCCACTTGTAAACACGATCTCCTCTGGTTTTGCGGAAATGAGGGTAGCTATATTTTCCCTTGCCTCCTGCAAAATTCCCTTTGCACCCTTAGAAGCCCAGTGGGTACTAGAAGGGTTACCATATTCCCTTCCAAGTAAAGAAGTCATGACCTCTATTACTTCAGGATCCACTGGCGTACTAGCGTTATAGTCAAGATAGATTTCCTTCATTACATTCATCCCCTAGAGAAAAGTCTCAATCAATTCGTTATTCGTTCATTATTTTAACATATTGAACTCATTTTCCCTATTGGAAAGGGAGTTTCACTTCATGTATAGTAATAGAAAGGAATCTATTGGAAACAGGGGACAAATTAAATGATGCTCATTTTCTTATACTCTATTATAATCATTGTATTTCTCGATACTTTTATCCAGTTACCTATCATATCACCATATGCACAGCATCTTGGTGCGTCTGCCTTTTTAACTGGGTCCATCATTGCCATTTATTCTTTAACGAATATGGTTGGTAATGCATTTTGCGGACACTTAATTGATCGTTATGGAAGGAAGAAGCTTCTCCTCATTGGAATGGGGTTAGTTACGTTTATTTTACTTTTATATCCGATGGCTTCTAGCGGTTGGGAATTATTTATTATCCGATTTATACATGGATTGGCTGGCGGGGCATTAATCCCTGCAGTCTTTGCCTACTTAGGTGATTTAGCACCCAAAAAAGGGCGAGGGAAAACGATGGCATTTTCTGGGGCATGCATCGGAACAGCGGCAATCATTGGTCCTGCATTAGGAGGAATTCTGTCATCCAAACTAACAGTCCATAGTGTTTTTTATTTTGTGGCTTTTCTCTTTTTAGCTGGGTTCATTGCCGTCTTGTTTTGGCTAAAAGAAACCATGCCCAAACGAACACAACAGGAAAAAGTAAATATACGCCATATGCTTCCATTACTAAAAAATCCATTTATGTTTCAAGCCATTAATGGTGCTTTTGCTTTAATGTTCAGCATGGGAATATTGGCTTATGCATTACCATTAAAGGTGGCAAGCATCAATTTGAACTCTGCCACCACAGGACTACTTTTGAGTATCTTTGGGATAGTGGCGTTAGTCATCTTCTTAACACCAATCAATCAAATTTTTGATAAGTATCCACCACAGACGTTTATTCTCACGGGGCTTCTATTAATCGGTGTGGCACTGTTTAGTCTCGTATTTACAGAAGCAGTACCCATCATGGTGATGATCATGTTCTTATACGGAGTCGGCTTCTCCTTTGTATTTCCGTCCATGAACCGAATTGTTGTGGAAATTTCGTCCCAGACCGATCGGGGAAAAGCCTTTGGTATTTTTTATGCCTCCTTTTCTTTAGGCGTTGTTTTTGGTTCTGTTTTATCAGGTGTCTTTGCAACAACGGTGAACACGCCTTTCATAGTAGGTGGAATGGCCATGTTACTTTTTTCTGTTACCTTTTGGGGTCTTTTGCAGCGAACAAATCATGTAAGAATGACTTGACACGCCCATGCACCAGTTCACGAATTTCAACCCCTTCGTTTAATACTGGTGCCTTGCCCCTTGAAATAAGGCTACTTGAAAATTTTCACATTTTGTCTCGTAAAAATTTATATTTTTTTTCCATTCAACCGTTGTATCCTTCATCCCCTGTAGCACATATACAGGGATGGGCATTTTGGGACAATCTATAAATTCACTTTGCCAATGCTCTAAAGCACGAATCCATTTCGCTTTTAACACCTTTACTTGCAAGGGATCTTGTTTAACAAAGTGACGATACATATAGTCGTTGGAATTTCGTTTAAATGCCCGTTGTTTTTTGCGGAAAAACTTCCCAGAAACGAGCAAGAAAAGTACGAAAAAGTGTCCACTTAAAGGGGTGATAAAGGGGAGCAACGAGGAGCAGTCCCTTCAGCTGAATTTTCTTTTCGGAACAGGCATGAAATAATAACGCCGCTCCTGTACTGTGTCCAAGCCCTACTACATCCCCTTCCCCCATTACCTTTTTAACGGACTCAAACCCATTGATAATAGCGTCAAGGTAATCATCAAAACTGGAGATCATCCCCTTTTCCCCTTCTGAAAATCCATGACCTGGTAAATCAATTACGGCTACTTGAAAGTTTTCTTGAAGGAGCAAATTGATCGTTCTGTTTAAGCCAGTACTATGGTCTAAATAGCCATGGATTAAATAAACGGTACCTTTTGACTTTTCTTTTAGAAAAAATTGTTGAAATTGTTTCTTCCCTTTTACCGTTACAAAACCACAGCGGTATTCATCCATTTGATCGCAATCAATGCCATAATAAGATAAATAATTTTGCAGCCCTTCATGTCTATAATGGGGATTTGACTCATCTATTGTTAAATTTGCTGTTTTAATTTGAGATACCCATTCTATTTGTCCTGGATTCATTTTCTGTCCTTTTCCCCCTCACTCTCTAAGCTGAAAAAGGTGGCTTAAAAGCAATGAATTTACTCATAAGCCACCTACAAGTTTTGTTTCTTCCTATTATTTTCGCAAATGAACGAGCTTCTCTGCAAGAGTTTTTCCATATGCAGGTAAATCTGGTGGCCGTCTGCTGGAAACAAGATTACCATCTACGATTACTTCTTCATTATGCCAAATCGCTCCAGCATTTTCCATATCATCCTTAATTCCAGGAGTACTTGTTACCTTTCTCCCTTCTACTATTTTGGCTGAAATCAATACCCAACCTGCATGACAGATTTGACCGATTAGCCTATTCTGATCGTTCATAAACGTAACCATCTCAAGAACTTCATCGTATCGTCTTAATTTATCAGGTGCCCAACCACCTGGAATTAAGAGTCCATCGTACTCTTCTATATTAATTTGCGAAAAACAGTAGTCTGGTTTCACAGGAACACCGTATTTACCTACGTATGTTTTATCCGGGTCCTTTCCCGCTATATGGCAAATGACTCCCGCTTCCTGTAAGCGGTAATGGGGATACCATAACTCTAAATCTTCAAATTCATCGTCAACTACTGTTAAGACGGTTGGTTCTGTTACGGACATGATCTCATTCCTCTCTAGTAAAGATTAATAGTAGAGACTATTCAAAAAATCAGTAAGGGGCTTTTGATTAGCCTCGAAGCAATGAGCGTAGCCGTCACAACAGCGGTGTGCGTAATCATTTCCAAGATGCCTAATCTTTACGCTCTATAAGCATTGTACCCTTTTTTCTATTTAATCAATCGTGAACGCTTGTTGTTCTAAATGTTTTTTTAGTACATAAAATAGATTCATAAAGCATAAGTAAATAGGGACAGTATGACAAGAACGGGAGGTTTAACACTGCATGTCTAAGATCAACTTGAAAGACCATAAGGGTACCGTTGTCGTTACATCCGTTATTGCAGGAGCAGCCCTTGCTCCAATTCTTACTGGTCAACTGCACCATGAAGGACAAAAGGAATATATTTCTGTACAGCAGCCTCTCACGTCTTTTGCTCCAGTAGATTCGACAAACCAAATACTTGAGTTTCCAGATGTCTCCCCTCTATACGATGGAAACACTCTTAGCACAATCAAGAACGAGCATTCTTTAATAGCTTATGCCTTACCTGAAAGGCAACCAAACAATCAATCCCGTCTTCGTTCTGCCAAGGAAGGGCCTCCATTACAACTAATCACCTTGGATCGCTTTGAGGAGGATAGTGCACCAATTACTTCCGCATCCTACAATATAGAAATGAATAGCGCTTGGCCAGAGGATACATTATTAACCCTTGGTGACGAAGGACCAAAGGTTAAAACCATTCAGCAATTATTAAAAGATATTGGTTATTATATTCATAGTGTTGATGGCGTTTATAATGAAAAAACAAGAAATGCCATAAAACTATATCAAAAGGACCACGGCCTAATGATTGACGGCATTGTTGGACTGGAAACAGTAACCCATTTAGTAGGTACAAAAACAGTCGTTACAGATGTTTCCATTCCTGTTGATGATGGTGGAACAAATGTTTATACACCTCCCAATGTAGAAGGAACAGTTTATATTAATACATCTATTAGGGGAGCATCTCAACCAAAAGATGACATTGGAGACAGATCCTACTTTAAATTTGGAGATGTTCACGAGGAGATTATAGAACTACAGGAGTTGTTAAGTGAAGCTGGCTACTATAGTGGTGTTTATGATGGCATTTACGGAAGTACGACCCAACAGGCTGTAAGACTGCTCCAGAGGGAACAAGGTCTTATGGTTGACGGTCTTGCAGGTAATCAAGTGTTTACATTTTTACGTAACAATGATCTAAAAAAGATAGCTGAAAACCGACAACGAACAGGACAGCAAACAACTGTAAGCGCCACATCAACGGTAACAACCTCATCATCCAGTCAAGAACAAAGAACTACAACTGCTTCTAGTTCAATGGAAAGTATTATTGCACGGGCACACGAGCTCCTTGGCACACCGTATGCTTGGGGAGGAACTACCCCAGCGGGATTTGATTGCAGTGGGTTTCTCGTTTATGTTTATCAGCATGTAGGTAAAGACCTACCGAGAACCGTAAGTGATATTTGGGGAGTATCTAGTTCTGTTTCAGCTCCTCAGCGAGGCGATTTTGTCTTTTTTGAAACATATAAACCAGGACTTCTCACGCAGGTATTTACTTAGGAGAAGGGAACTTTATCCATACTGGCTCATCAGGCACAACCATTTCTAATCTAAGTGAATCTTATTGGGCAAATCGCTACCTAGGGGCAAAACGATACTAAGCTTCTTCATTTTTTGGTAAAAAATAAGTACAGCTGACTACATTCCATTTAATCATGTAGAAACTCCCCCTTTAGTATTACAGCTAAAGGGGGAGTTTTTCTAGTATTTATTTTCACTGTTCCATTCCTTTAAAAATTGTTGTACAAAACTTTCCATAAACTCGTGTCTTTCCTTTGCCATTTGTCTTCCCGTATCGGTTTTCATTAAAGTTTGCAGTTTAAACAATTTCTCGTAAAAATGATTAATGGCCGACCCCTTTTCCCGATACTGTTCTTTCGTCATGTTCTCACGGGGGGCCGTATCTGGCATATACATGGGATCTCCCTTTGCTCCTGCGTACATAAAGCACCTAGCCACACCAATAGCACCGATGGCATCTAACCGATCGGCATCTTGAACAATTCTTCCGTTGATGGAAACAGGATCTTCGTTATTACCTCCCTTAAAGGATACGGTCTCAATACAGGTGATAATTTCTTCCCTCGTTTCCTCAGCTACCCCTTCCCCATCTAACCATGTTTTTAAGTCTTCCATTGCTTTATCCTCACTAACATTAAACTTCTCATCAACCACATCATGCAAGAGGGCAGCAAGTTCACAGATAAATGGATTGCCCCCTTCTTTTTCACATATATACAAAGCATTCTTTCTTACCCTATCTGTATGGTACCAGTCGTGCCCAGTAGCATCACCTGAAAAGACTTGTTTTACTAGTTTTTCTGCATTTTCTATGACCATATTATCCAATTTTCAACATCCCCTTTTTGTGCTTTTATACAATATTATCATTAATTTATTGTGGAAGAAATTCCTTGAATCAAACTGTGTTATATAATAACAAATTCTGTACTACAGTAACCACATTGTGAAAACCTATACTAATCAAGGGATTTTTATCATCCAAAAAATGTGTATTAATCTTAAAATGTTAACATTTTGTGAAAGTGTGAGAAAAGTCACGACAAAATTGGTTGTTTTTTCTTATAATGCTTATAGGGAGTTATGTCATTTCTTTGAGGGGAGATTTTTAATATGTCAATTTTACCAAAAAAGAACGAATTAGGGTTCTTTGAAATTCGCCTTGAATCTATCGGCGGACTAGGAGCTAACCTTGCGGGGAAAATGTTAGCAGAAGCAGGGGTGCTTGGTTTAGGACTAAACGGATCCAATTTCTCATCTTACGGGTCGGAGAAAAAAGGGTCACCTGTAAAATCCTTTGTTCGTTTCTGTGATGCAGAAACTGAAATCCGTGACCATTCACCAATTGAACAACCACATGTAATTGGCGTTTTTCATGAAGCATTGTACAAAATGATTGATGTTGTTAGTGGTTTAAACGCTGACGGTATCGTACTCGTTAACACAAAACGAGAATTTGATGCTGTAAAAGAAGATTTAAAGCTAGAATACGGAAAGTTAGCTACTGTAGATGCATTGAAAATTGCTAACGATGAAAAAACAAAAGTGAACACAGCTATGCTAGGAGCACTTTATCGTATCCTCGACTTTTTAGATCCAGAGGAAATGAAAGCTGTTATCCGCCGTACATTTGAAAAAAAATATCCTCACCTTGTTGAGCCTAATATTCGTACATTTGAGCGTGGGTACAATGAAGTAACGTTTAAAACGTACGAAGTGCCTGAAGGGGCAAAAAGTAAAGAGTTTACTAGAATTCAGCCAAGATTAGGTTATGAAACACAAGTAATGGGTGGAATTATTACTGCTCAAGCAAACAGCATTCAAAAGGACTTAAGTGGATCCCGTCAAGGTTTCCTACCATCCTACACTGCTGATGACTGTATTCATTGTGCTGCCTGTGACACGGTTTGCCCTGACTACTGTTTTGTCTGGGAAGAAGGCGAAGACAAACGAGGTCGCAAGCAAATGTTCCTTAGGGGAATTGACTACCAATATTGTAAGGGCTGTCTAAAATGTGTAGACGCCTGTCCGACAGAGGCACTTCAAGATATGGAAGAAATGCTTGGCTACGCTGATGAGCATCAAGTAAAACACAACTTTCCACTTGTAACAGGAGGGGTTCGCTAATGGCTACGTTAGAAGATAAATTAAACGAAAAGAAAACAGGAGCAGCAGAACAGCTTACTACCTTTGAATCTGGTAATGAGATGGCTGCCACAGCTGCCGCACAAATAAACTATCATTTAATGGGATACTTCCCAATTACACCTTCAACAGAGGTTGCACAATATTTAGATTTAATGAAATCCAAAGGGCTACACGACATTGAACTAGTTGCTGCTGACGGTGAGCACGGCTCTGCTGGAATTTGTTTCGGTGCCGCTACGACTGGTGCCCGTGTATTTAACGCAACAAGTGCCAACGGATTTTTATATATGATCGAACAATTGCCAGTACAATCTGGGCTTCGTTTCCCTATGGTTATGAACCTAGTAACACGTGCTGTCAGTGGTCCATTAGATATTCGTGGCGATCACTCTGACTTATACTATGGATTAAATACTGGTTGGGTTATTCTAACTGCCCGCACACCACAAGCAGTCTATGATATGAACATTATGGCTCTTAAACTGTCTGAGCATGAAGATGTTCGTTTACCAGTTATCGTTGCTTATGATGGTTTTTACACGTCTCACCAAAAGCGTAAAGTAAGCTACTTTAAAGAGCGCAAAGACGTTCAAGGCTTTGTGGGAGAAGCACCGAAAGGCTATCCAGTTGCGACAGACAAGAACAACCCTGTAACGATCGGTGCCCACATGAACGGTGATGATTTATTAAATAACAGTTTCCAACAATCAGAAGCTCTTTACCGCGCTTACGATGTATATAAGGAAATTAGTGCAGAATACGAAGAATTATCTGGTCGTAACTACGACATTTTAGATATGTACGGTATGGAAGATGCTGACGTTGCTTTGTTCCTATTAAACTCTGCTGCTGAATCTTCAAAAGACGTAGTTGACCGTCTTCGTGCAAAAGGGATTAAAGCAGGAGTAATTAGCCCGAACATTATTCGTCCGTTCCCTGCTGAAGATATTCGTAAGGCATTAAAGAATGTAAAAGCAGTGCTTGTTGGTGAGCGTGCCGATTCTTATGGCGGAAACGGCGCTAACTTAACGCACGAATTGAAATCTGCCCTACAAGAAGACAAAGAAAACCAAACAATCGTATTAAGCCGCGTATTTGGTTTAGGTGGAAAAGATTATTATGCAGACGATGCAGAAAACTTCTTCCAAATGGCAATGGAAGCAGCAGAACTTGGCTATGCTCCTAAGCCATTCGACTATTACGGGCAAACGCCTGGTGATCCAGAAAAGCGTTTAGAGCAAGTTATTACACCAAGCACTGGTGATACGTATAAAACTGGATTAATTAAAGTTACAGAAGACGAGGAATCAGGAAAACTGAAAGTACGTATCCCGCCACTTCGTCAATTAACAACGAAGCCGAAGCGATTTGCTTCTGGTCACGGTGCCTGTCCTGGCTGTGGTATCTTCCCAGGATTAGAACTGTTCTTTAAAGGAATTGAAGGCGATTGCGTAATTCTTTTCCAAACGGGTTGCGGATACGTAGTAACGAGCGCATACCCATATAGCTCTCATAAGCAATCGTTCATTCACAACTTATTCCAAAATGGTGCTGCTACCCTTTCTGGTGCTGTGGAAGCATTCATGGAAATGAAACGTCGTGGTGAAGTGGAAATTGATGATGACTTTACGTTTGTGATGGTAACTGGTGACGGTGGTATGGATATTGGGATGGGATCCGCCATTGGTACGGCGTTACGTAACCATAAAATGATTATTCTTGAGTACGATAACGAAGGCTACATGAACACTGGCTCACAAATGTCCTACTCTACACCGATCGGTCACATGACAAGTACAACGACAGTAGGTAAAAATAAGCCAGGTAAAGCGTTCCACCATAAGGACACAGCGCAAATTATGGCGGCAACAAACATTCCTTATGTATTTACTGGAACAGAAGCTTTCCCACAAGATTTAATTAAGAAAGCAGCGAAAGCACAGTGGTACGCGCAAAACGTTGGATTGGTTTATGGTAAGATCTTAATTACTTGTCCATTAAACTGGAAGTCCAATGATCGTGATGGGGAAAAAATCATGAAGGCTGCCGTTGATTCTTGCTTCTTCCCTCTTTATGAAATTGAGCAAGGGGAAACTGCTATTACGTATAACCCAGAAACAAAGAACAACCGCATTGAGCTTTCTGAGTGGTTAAAGTATATGGGTAAAACAAAGCATATGCTAAAAGAAGAAAACAAGCACGTTTTAGAAGACTTCGAAAACGAAGTAGAAAAGCGTTGGAACCGACTGAAAGTGAAGCACGATACACCGTTTATTTAATGAATCTGACTCAAAAGGGGGTTTTCCCCTTTTGAATCTACAATGAGCGAAGCCATTGGCATTCTTAAATTAAAATTTTTAGGCGTGGAGAATTACTCCACGCCTTCTCTATTATTCTCTAGTTACTCTTTTTCAAAAGGGCTTTGTTAAAGGCTGGTGTTGATTTTTTTATAAACGCTGATTCGAGCGAAAGGAGCGAGACTCCTGCGGGAAAAGCAACGGCTGAAGACCCCGCAGGGACGAGGAGGCTGAAGCGTTGCCCGCGGAAAGCGAGCTCCTGTAGCGAAAATCAACATTAAGCGCTAACAGCGCATTTTAGAAAGTGTTACAAACGACACTGGATGATAGTCAACATTCGTTTTTTTTATAAAGATCGGCAAAATTTTCTTTTATGATTATCAATTTCTACTTTACGTATATGTTTATTCGGAATCGTTACCTTCACACTATCCTCTTTAAAAGGATAGGGATCCAAAGCCACTTCATTTTCATTAATCCATTTCGTATAAAACTTAGCATCCACCGTTGCCAATTTTTGTGGAAATCCTTCCCTAAACCACGGATACTCCTCTTCTTTCGAACTTCCCCACTCATTCATACATAAGTACAAAGATAAATTATCGCACAGTTGAAGTAAATCAAAATGGAACTGTACGTCTTCCCCATTAACATCCAACTTTTGTCTTAACTGTTTTTGACGAGTCTGTTCCTGATCCTTAAACCTTTGTCCGTTCTCATCATCTAACTTGCCTCGGAAAAAGCTTGTGTAATGAAGGCTTATTAAGAAAGCTGCGTAATCGTTTTGTTCCAACATTTCATCCACACCACTACGATACGCATCAATCTTCTCCTCTAATGGAAAATCAATAAAGGATACTGGCCTTCCCTTTTTAGCATTTAGAATTGGGTTTTTGTCTAAGCGTTGCCAGCATGCATCGTGATTTTTGATTGCCAATTCTACTTCATGCCTTCGGTTTTTGCCAATAAACAAATCATCTCGCCATGCTTCTGCGAGAAACCCGGATATAATTGCATGTTCATGTTGCTCGATTAGTCTAAATCCCCCACTACTTTCAATTACAATCACGTTTCCCTCTCCCCAAATCCGTCATATACTTGATTATTATTATAACTCAGAAACATTAGCATCGTTTGAAATTTCAGGAATTTTTTATAGCTATGCAATTCATTTCTAGTATAAAACCTTTCTTTTTGACGAATTTGTGAAGCATTGAATTTGTGATGTCTGTCACCGATTATGACCTGAAGCTACCTGTAGTATAGGGGTATACCAACCAAGTTCAATAATGAACAAAATAATATATTAAGAAAATGAAATGAGGTATGATGCATGAATATGTTTTGTTATCAATGTGAACAAACACCAACAGGTGGCTGTACAATTATGGGGGTATGCGGAAAAGATCCGAATATTGCAAGCCTTCAAGACACGATTATTTTTGGTTTAAAGGGTGTTGCCGCTTATGCTACCCACGCACGTCAACTAGGTTACACAGATCCTGAAGTGGAGCGAATCACTCAAGAGGCCCTTTATATGACGTTAACAAATTCTAACTTTAATATGCAAGAGCACGTGGACATGGCGTTGAAAGTTGGAGAAGCGACACTTAGGGTGATGGATTTATTAGATCGGGCCCACCTCGATCGCTTAGGTGTACCTCAACCAATCGAAATAAGCCAAAATAAAGTAGAAGGAAAAGCGATTGTCGTTACTGGGCACAATCTTTTTGCCTTAGAAAAACTATTACAGCAAACAGAAGGAAAAGGAATTAACGTATACACTCACTCGGAGATGCTACCAGCACACGGTTACCCACACCTAAAGAAATACGAGCATCTAAAAGGAAATATTGGAAAGGCTTGGTTCGATCAACGTAGGCTGTTCGAGAAGTTCCCAGGTGCAATCCTAGCTACAACCAACTGTGTCATGCCAATAAAAGGATCGTATGCAGACCGTTTCTTCTCTTATCAAGTTGCAGGTTTAGAAGGTGTTGCAAAAATCGTAAATGATGATTTCACACCACTTATAGAGCGTGCATTAGAACTTCCTGAAGCCAATATGGAATCGGATGAAAAGTTAACAACTGGATTCCACCATGAAACAGTGTTAGGTTTGGCACCGGAAATTATTGATGCAGTAAAATCTGGAAAGATTAAACACTTCTTCGTTATTGCAGGATGTGATGCACCTGGGAAAGGTGGCGAATACTACCGTGAACTAGCTACTTCCCTTCCGTCTGATACGGTTATTTTAACAACATCTTGTGGTAAGTTCCGTTTTAACGACGTAGACTATGGAACAGTACCTGGAACCGATATTCCTAGATACATCGATCTTGGCCAATGTAATAACTCTGGATCTACTGTAAAAATTGCCGTTGCCCTTGCAGAAGCATTTGGATGTGAAGTAAACGAACTTCCTGTAAGCATCGTATTATCCTGGTTTGAGCAAAAAGCTGTTGCCATATTATTAGGTCTGTTCAGCTTAGGAATTAAAGACGTTCGTATTGGACCAAAGCCACCAGAATTTATCTCTGAAGGGGTACTCCATCACCTACAGGAAACATTTAACCTACAGTTAATTGGCAATGTGGAAGAAGATATGGACGCTATGCTCGGATTAGTTAAGGCTTAAAGGGAAACGAAAAAAGAAGATGGCCATTGGCCATCTTCTTTTTCTTCTTATAAACATAAAATATCCGCCTTCCATGCATAGGAAAGCGGATACATTTCCTTTAGTGAATTTCCCCTTCACAATCTTCGCATTGATGAGAGTAGCAATCAGCCATTTCTTCGATATGCTCTCCGCATTTTGCACATTCTTTCGGCGGTAAATTTTTAAAGAACTCAGTGCTTGACATGATCATCTTCATTACCTCCATCCCTCAAAGTACACTTTTATTGTAATATAACAACTCCAATAAAACAATAAGCTATCGTAGGACAAAATGAACATTATGTGAATGTTAATTTAAAAACATTACTACATTTTCTACCGTTAATATCATATTTACGTTATTAACTCCGTTTCTGTGATAAACAGGATAAAAAACGATTTTGTTTATTATATAACAGATTATGCATTTTGTCGTCAAAAAATTCGTAGATTTTTTGTTGCAAGTTAAGTTTTTCAATTGTTTTCACCTGTTAGTTTGTTCACAAAGCACCGTTTCTATGATCAACTATTCAACCCAAATATTGGATAAATAAAAATGCTTTGCCATTATGAGAATAACCTAGGGACAGATGCCAATTTTCTCTGAATTGTTGCTTGTTTTTAAAAAGCCATCTATAATAATAATGTATGACTGATAGTTGATAGGGGGATTTCATAAATATGCTTAAACGATTATTTGCTACATCACTATTCGCAGTATTACTCCTCATTACTCCGTTAACAACCGCATTGGCCGGTAGCGAAGAAAATGGCGGGGGAACATTGATGGAAGGGCCTTTCATCATTTTAGCATTTGCAACATTGATCATAATGGCCTATTATTGCTTCCGTGACTAAATAAGTACATAAAGAAACAGAGACTTGGGGGTCTCTGTTTTTTTCATGGTCTTTTACTTAATTAAAGTTGTTTTAAATGATATTCGACTACTCTAATAAATACGTTCCCGTTTTTCGATCATAAAGGGGGCGTTTAGCCTTACCAATTACTACCATGATTAAAGTTGGGAAAAGAATTAGCTTATACAATTCTCTTTTCAGATATTGTGTCCTTGTAATTTGTTCTGCATTTTCATCCAGTAAATATAAGCCCATCATTTCATACCAACAGTCTGCCTGTTCATGGTTGGTAGCACAAAATGGAAGATAATCGCAACGATCGTTAAGAAAATCGAATTATAAACGATTAAATGATACTCATAAGTATAAATATAATCCATTAACTCCGGTAAACCAGCAGTGGCTGGTGCGTTACTACTGGAAACAACCACCCAGGTGGAAACGGCACCAATAATACTAATGACAATCAATAAAGAAAACATATCGTAGAAAAAACGCTGCCACCCTTTGAAATCCATTGGCATAATATTTTTCATCAAGCATTTTATTAACCCACTTATCTTCTGCAGCCATCTAATCTCCCCTTCCAATAAAGTTGTCCATACTTGTTTTTACGATTAAGAAACAAAAAAGTTTCAATAGTTTTAAAAAATTATTGCCTGGCATTTACTTGTTGTAGGAAGGTGTGTATAAAAGTAAAGGCTTCATTTTCTTCCATACCTTCTGTGATACGGTAATCAATCGAATATACTACGCCATCCATTTCAACATAAAAGATATGGAGATCCACATGGTCCCTTTCTAGTAAGATATATTCGACGGAATGACCTTCTATTTCCATGAGCTCTGAATCATCCATAATTGTTAAACTCATGGTATGAATACTTATTTCAAAGGCCGTTTCTGCCATGTAGTATCGTTGATAAATCCATTCTTCCAATTCACTTCCCCGTTGCTTCATGAGTTCTATCATTTCTTCGTCCATCAGTTCTGTTGGTTCCTTCGCATAATATATTTGTGCCCTGACTGGATTGCCCCGCTTCATTTCCCTGTTCTCATCAAAGGCTGGACCATAATAGATGCCTACGGCGTCAATTGAGTATTTCTCATGTTCTGGCAAATAGATTTGCACACCTAACTTATCAGAAATTATCTCTTCTAAATCCTTATACAACTCCCTTGGTTCCGCTGGCCTGTTATCAACTAAGAAATTGGTAAAAATAAGATAACCGCCCACAAACAGGAACAAAGCCATTATTGCCACATTCAGTACCGGAACTAGAACTGTTTTAAATTGTTCCGGTTTTCTTCCAGTTGTCATACTGGTCGAGAGTTTATTGTAAACATCCTCTTTTTCATCCTGATCAAGCTTAATTTTTTCAAAACGCTCAAGGGTGGTGTCAAAGGGAAAAGATTCTTCCAAATCCTTATCCTCAAATTGTTTCATGTTCAAACCCCTCCTTTTCCAGTTGCTTTTTCAAGGCTGCCAGTCCATGAAACAGTGTATTTTTCACCTTAGCTTCTTTCCAATTTAAAATCTCTCCCGTTTCTTTAATGGAAAAACCTTTAATTTTACGAAGAAAGATAACTTCCTGATAAGGCCGCTTTAATTTCTTTAAAGATCGGTATAGGAGTTCCTCCGCTTCACCAAGCTCCACTACTTTTTGAGGACAAGGAGCATTCGATGCAAGGCTAGAATAGGATTTCACTAGATATTGAAGGGGTTTTCGTTTCCTTAGATAATCTATTGTCAGATTTCGAGCAATCTGATAGAGCCAATTCTTCTCACTCGCAAGACCCTGAAAGTCATTAAAGTAATGGTAAGCCTTTAGAAAAGTGTCGTGAAGTAAATCCTTCGCTTGCTCATGATCATTTGTCATTATCAATATATACCGGTAAATCTCATCATTGTACTGCTGATACCACTCTTGAATTTTTAACTTCGCGTAATCCTCACCCAAATGAACCACCTCTCCTTCGGTAAAACTATTTGTTTAGGAAAAATATAAAAATGTCCCTATAAAGACGGATAAACAGAAAAAAAGTTTTACTTTTTTTGAACATTTTTTAGTTTATTTGTAAAGACAAACTGGTTTTATCCAAGCCTTTTTATTAGCTATGCTAAATTTTATCATAAAACGTTGGTCCACACGGAAAAAAATACCAAATAAAAAACGGTAATACTAAAAAGCATTACCATTAATAATTTAATTTTTTTCACTATTTATTTGTCTATTTTACTTTAATTTTTCCCGCATAGGCTTGTGGAGGATAACTTTCCATAATATCTGGCTTTTCTTCATTTAACCAAATCTCTACTTCTACTCCGAGTCTTATATCCTCTAATGTTAACTTCTCTCCACTTGCATCAACAATCTGCGTGTCCTCTTCAATACGGAAATAGAATTGCTCTGAATCATAAGTCTCTGATGTGCCTTCCACTAAAAGGCTCCTACCGTCAATGCCCACAATCTCTCCCACATAGAATGGAGCCGGTTCCTGCACTTGATCTCCTCCACCTACACTATTTCCTTGCCCACAGCCAACTAAAACAATAAAGAATAGGAAAAATAAAAAGGAAAACACATATTTCATCTTGTTAACCCCCTTTACCTGTTGGTCGATGGGAATAAAAGAAAGTTACACAGCCAAACAAAATAGACTCCCAATCATAGTGGAGTCTATGCATACCTATATTTTTAATTTAAAGGAATGGTCAGGATGTTCGTAAAATTAAATTAAAGTTTTTGTCCTTCTTTAACTGGCTGTCTAATTGATAAGGGGATAACCATAAGCCTTCATGACTGAATTTATAATTGGCCCCATGGTAATAACAAAGCCAAACGAGTTTTGTACAATAAATAGTGGTCCACAAGTCCGTTAACTTCGAAGGAAGAAAGGAAAAGACTGGTTTATGGACACCTTTCTTCACTTTGGCCTGGTACTGTTCATGATAGGACAACCCCCACTGAACGGCGAGCCTCCCCATTTCCTCATTAACTGGTCGGTATAAAGCATACCATTCATGATCCTTCCAAAACTTAGATATGGGATTAATGGCGATACTATCCTCTTGATAGTCCGATTCTAAAACTCTTTCATTATCAACCATAATGGCTGCATGCCCCATATAACCATCTGGTATTCCCTTTTTATTATCACTGGCAACTAAAATATCACCAGTCTTAAAGGTTTGATATCGAAGGTTGGTGGATGAAGGTCTCTTTTCAATATCAATAGGATAAGTCGCTTCCGAGCTGTATGTCCCCCCCATAATTACTGAACTCACCAACCAAATGGAATAAATGAGTCCCAGATGGCAACTTGGCAGTACTTATATAAATGTCCTGATTCGCATCAAAGACCTTTAGTTTGATGTCATTTATATACACATGTATTTTTGTCATTTCCAACGAATTAGAGCGAATGATAATATAATTTCTACTCCGAAATACAGCAGATAACGGATGATGTAAAAAATGCACGACAATCCCTCCCCTACCTTCAAGGTATGCACCGAGTGGGCAGAGGTTCGTGTTAGGAGATATATCCTTGACTCAATGATTTAATTACTTTCATCTAAAACCTAGTTACTATAAAATATAAATAAGAATAATGCATATTGCAAAAAAGACTAGGAACTGAGCAATAGAATGGGGATAAACATGTTTGCACAACTATTTTTACAAATTACATTTATTGTCCTGCCCATATTAATCTACTATTCTTTGTTAAGAAATAACGCTGCCCTAAAGAAATATAAAATGGTGTTAACTGGATTGCTGTGTGGCCTCTCCATCTTATTATGTATGTCTTTTCCCATTTCATTCACAACTGGTAATATGATGGATTTAAGAAGTATCCCTTGGGTGATTGCTTTTTTGTACGGTAGTTTTCCCCTTGGAATTTTATTAACTATTTTCATGTTTGTTTACCGGTTTTTTATTGGTGGCATGGGAATGTATTGTTGTGTTTATCGCCTATTCAATCTCCACCATTGGGTTATACTTGTTCTTTCATAACTATTTACATTTCTCTTTAACAAAAAAAATGAAGGCAAGTCTTATCTTTGTTTTCTTTAATGCCGTCCTTATTGTAGTTTGCATACAAACTATTTTCCGTTTTTCTTTTCCAGATGTTGGTTTCTTTTATGCTTTTTTCATCCTAATGCATTTAGTAATGGCTTGGATTGCTATTTATTTAATAGAGACCTTTCGAGAAAATGAAAGACTACAACTAGAAGTTCAAAAAGCCGAGAAGTTACATGTTGTGGGACAAATGGCCGCCAGCGTCGCCCATGAAATTAGAAACCCCATGACCGTTGTACTTGGATTTATTCAACTACTTCATAAGGACCCTGACACTACAGAAAAACATAAGAAACACTTTAAAATTATGGAGATAGAAATGGAACGCGCTGAGTCCATTATTAAAGACTATCTTTCCTTAGCAAAGCCACAATCGGAAACCCTGGAAAAAATAGATGTGGCAGAGCAGTTGGATACTATTAAGCAAACCCTTTCTCATTATTCCGCCTTAAATGGAGTGACGATGAAATATGAGACACATCTAAATGAGGACTTTCACGTATACGGATCCAAGGAAAAGCTTCAACAAGTATTAGTGAACATCATTAAGAATGCCATTGAAGTTTCCCACAAAGGAGACTCTGTTTACGTAAAATTATTAAAAGAAAATGGAATGATTACCATCTCCATTAAGGATAATGGTCCAGGAATGACATCTGAGCAACTAGCAAAACTAGGAACCCCTTTTTATTCTACAAAGGATAAAGGAACTGGATTAGGGTTATCGGTCTGTTACAGTATTATTTATAGTATGAATGGTACGATCGATGTTCAAAGTCATGTTAACAAAGGCTCCACCTTCAAAATAAGACTACCTATTATAAATGAAAAGGTTATCTAGAAGACTTCAGACTAGATAACCTCTTTTTTGATGTTTTTTTCCTTATCGAAAGTTTAGTGGAGAGGAACATACCCCGTTTTTTCAATAATGTATTGACCTTGTTCAGATAATATCCAATCAATTAAGGCTTCCACATGGGGATTTTCCGTTCCTGCAGTTATGGCGTAAAATTCCGCAGCGATGGGATACTGACCATTGCGGATCGTTTCTTTATCTGGAAAAACACCTTCCACTTTTAAATGACGTATCTCCCCATCCTCCACCATTTCCGTTGAAAAATAACGGAACGAATAGCCGATAGCGTTCCGGTGATTCCGGTAGTTGGCCGTTTGATTGATGATTCCACCCATCCCTCCAACTACGTCCTCTGAAGGAGCTTCCATTAACGGAATGTCTCCCATTAAGTTTTCTAGGGCCGTTTGGCTGCCACTGTCATCTGGACGCTGGAAAGCACGTATAGTCTCATTGTTGCCGCCAACCTCACTCCAGTTTGTAATTTCACCAGAGTAAATACCTTGTATCTGTTCAATGGTCAAGCTTTCCACCGGATTTCTTGCATTAACAAAAAACACGAAGGCTTCACGGCCAATGGGCGTTAAGTCTAACTCTACACCGCGATTTTCTGCTTGAATTAACTGACGTTGCGATGGCCCAGCTGTAAAAATAATATCCACCTTGCCATTCAATAAGTTGTCATAGGCATAATTGGTTTTCGACGCTAACACTTCGCTTCTGCCTTCCCAATACGGGTCATAGTCCTTTTCTGGATATACGGCACGGGCAAAGGCAGCATACACAGGATACAAGGCTGTGGCACCGTCTAAAACGGGAAGGTTATCCTCTAGCTTTAATGTAGCTTCTGCTTCTAAAGAAACTGCCTTCGTATCTTCACGAAAAGGTTGATAGGAATATAAATTTACCTCGTGCTCCTCCACCATAACTAAATTTGCCTGATAGGATTCATATATCCAAACACTGAGAAACCCTAGAATACAAAGGGAAAAAAAGCTAATGGCAGAGATGCGGAGTGGCTTCTTTGGCGCCAACTTAAAAACAGCTACGATAAAAAATAAGATACATCCTACTGCCGTAATCAAAATCAGTGGAATTAAAAAAGAATTTGCAATGGAAAAAGAAGTTATTATGATCGTTATAAAAGCACCAAATGCAATAAGAGGTACAAAGACAAACGTATACAGTAGTTTAATTCCTAATGAGTCATTCATGCTTGGGTCTCCTAACTAATATTTTCTATTTACTAGTCCTAAAGCTTTTAGGACTAGTTGCTTAAAATATTCGCTAGTATTTGTCAAAATTCCTTCTTCCAAGAAGAAAGGGATGAACAAGAGTTACTGCCTCTGTTTCATCCCTTTAATAATGAGAAAATGTGGATTTTTCATTAATTTTTCATAAGCCTTTTTATCCTTAGACTCTAACTCTTTTACAGGCTGTGGTTCGATTATTTTTTCAAGGGAAAAATGCTTTAACACCTCTTGGCAAATAGCTTGTAGGGATCGACGGTAAAAGGGAACTTCAATGGATTTTCCTTCCCGCTTCCAAATATCAATAATCAGTTCCTTAGAGAAATAATCCCCTTTCTCTGACATTTGAACGTCCATGAAAGGATGATGGACAGAAAAGAGGAATGCACCACCTGGTTTTAACAGGCGATGAAACTCCTGAAAAGTGATGGACCAATCCTCTATGTAATGAAGAGCTAGAGAGCTAACTACGAAATCAAAGGATTTATCTTGAAAAGGAAGCTTTTGTTCTAAATCAAGACACCTTACATCAGCCTCGTTTTTTACTCTTTTTTTTCGCTGCTTCTACCATTTCAGGACTTAAATCTGTAGCGGTAACTGTGGCACCTCTCTGAATGAATTGCTCCGTATACCAACCGGCAGCACAGCCCGCATCCAAAACATGGTAACCATTGAGAGAAGCAGGGATTTCCTTTAGCATTGCGGGCCTTTCATAATCAGTATTATAATAACTTCTCACATCAACTCGATTGGCGTAATCATTTGCTAACTGGTTATAACTATCTTTAATTTTATCTTTCATAAGCTAGTCCCTTTCACAATGGAGTAATTAACTACATCTTAGCATACCTTAGGGTAGTCGTTGCATCTTAGTATGAAAAATTTCCCATAAGAAAACAGACCCCGTTTTGTTATAAAACAAAACTCAGGTCTGTTAGTGACTATTATGGATTAAGCTTTACGGACGTTAGCTGCTTGAGGTCCTCTTTGACCTTCTTCGATATCGAAGGTTACTTCTTGGCCTTCATCTAGAGATTTGTAGCCTTCACCTTCAATTGCTGAGAAATGAACGAACACATCTTCTCCGCCTTCACGCTCAATAAATCCAAAGCCTTTTTCACTGTTAAACCATTTTACTTTACCTTGTTCCACTTTTGTTCCTCCTTGAATTGTTGCAAAGATTGCAAATTAAGCTTGCATATATATGTTACCCTACAAATTTTTTTTTTTAAACATGTACTAACTTAACAAATTATTCTTTTTTTAGGAAAAACAACTTCACAATACCATTGAAATACTGGAAATCATGGTAAAATGGGGACAAAGTAATAGTTAAATTTTATATAAAATAATTAAGAGTTCGACGTTGGTATTTCAGCGTCCATTGGTTGAATTGCGAAAAGAGAGGAGATAAGAAATATGGATTATATTTATACCCCAAAAGAAATTACTCCATCGATGCTACATGGATTTTTTGTTGGGTGGCCCAATCCCCCATCACCGGAAAAGCATTTAGTGCTTTTAATTAACAGCCATAAAGTTGTTTTAGCCATTGATGAAAATAAAGTAGTGGGATTTATTACTGCCATTAGTGATGGGGTGCTAGCCGCATACATCCCTTTCCTTGAAGTCTTGCCTGAATATCAAAATCAAGGAATCGGCAAGGAACTTGTTAAGCGAATGATAACGGAACTTAATGGGATCTATATGATTGATCTTCTTTGTGACAAAGAACTTCAACCGTATTATGAAAAAGTGGGATTACATAAAGCAACGGGCATGTTGTTAAGAAATTATCAGTCGCAAGGAGGCTTATAGAGACCATTTACTTTTCCCATTGAATGGCCTCTTTCGTTTAATCTGTTTAATTGAGTAAATAGTTATGCTACAATAGTACATGTTATTCATCAAAGTATTGGAGTGTTGGAAAAAATGAAAAAATTTGCTTTAATAATTGTTATTATGTTCTTGAGTATCGCATTCATTGCCTGTAACGACGAGGGAACAACGGAACCGGAAGTGGATCAAGGTGATGTATTAATTACCTTTCAAGATATGACCATTACAACGTTAGATGCAGAGAACGCTATGCTAACACCAGACCAGGATATGTACGATGCGGCGAAAAATCTACTCTTCCATGAAATTGTTTTAGTTGAAGCTGATATGGCTGGTACAGATTATGACCCGTATGATGTGGAAGTACTAGTAAACCAAACAATGCAGATGTACGAATTTGATGAGGAAGCCATCACATTTATTGATGAAAAAAGTGCATTAAACAACCTAGAGCCAATCGATTTTATTGATACAGTTTGGAGAGATTTTTTTACGTAAACGTGTGATTGTTAATAATCACTTGAATAAGGAAATCGTTTTTTCAGGAAAATCTGATGAAGAAATAGCAATAGAAGTGGAGAACTATGAAACGGAAATGCTATTGAAATATGAAGGAGATATTGAGTATCACTTTTAATTAGCTCAAACAATTACGGTTTATGAAAAAACTGCTGAAGCGTGAAACTTCAGCAGTTTTATTATTGCGTCGGAAGCCAATGGGATTTCCATACCCCTTCCTCAAAGGTTAATCGAAAAATTCCTGGAAAATCAAGATTATCTTTCATGACAAGTCTAACAAAACCATCATCCGTCTCTTCATCGAAATAAACTTGATACATGGCAAGGACTTCATTTTCCATTGTATCTGCAAAAGTCTTTGAACTACTTTCCTTCATTTCCTGCAGATACTGCTCCTTATCTAGGAAGGTGTATTTCTCTTCGTCCAAGATGTGTAACTCATATAAGGTTTCATAATCCTCTAATTGACTCGTATAGGCGTATAACATGACAAACTCCTCTGCTGTTAAACCGATTAAGGCATCGTCAGAGTAGTTCTCGGCAAACCGTTCATAAACCTCCATGATTTTTTCCGTTACTTGGAAAACTGGTTCGTCATGCTGTGCTTGAATGGTATCATAAATTTCAAAATGCTCCATTTGGTTACTAATGACATACCAACCTGCTTTTTCTTCTCCGTCCAAATCTTTATAGAAAAGTAACACGGAAACTTCCGGTTCTCCTCGGCTAAATTGTACATCCACTACCTTTAAGGATTCCTTCATGATATTTTTTTTCATAAAACAGGACAAGTTCGTTTATCTGTTCTTCACCCTTAAAGTCAGTGAAGCTAAGAACGTCAATAGCTTGTTGATCATTAGCGAAAACAGCTTGGAGATAGTCAACAAAAGTTTGGGCCGCTTCATCCCACACATCCTTATCAAGTAGATCCTGATACATCTCTTCTAAAACCAGCATCTTATTTTCAATTGGTTCTTCCTCACCAGGAGGAACTACCGTCTCATCAGTAACCTCGTCTGATATATCTACAATCGGTGTTTCACTTCCTCCTCCAGATCCTAAGAACTGATTCATGGAATTTTTCAAAGGCTCCAATCCAGAAGAGACTAATAAAATGATGATGAACACAGAAGCTAATGATACTCCGGCAATTTTCAGGACGGGATAAAAGGATTGTTTTCTATCCATGATTTGCGCCTTCTCTCTCAGATTAGTTTTCAAGCGGTTTTTAATCTCCGCACGAGGTTCCCGTTCAGGATGCTGCCGCAACTGGTTCAGCAAGCGATCATTGTGATTTTCTATCATATAAAACCCCTCCTTTTTCATCTGGAGTTAACGCGTCATGGAGTTCTTTTATAGCTCGATGATAGTCCACACGAACCTTTGATTCCTTACAGTTCAAGATTTCAGCCGTTTCCTTTATGCTGAGCTCTTTAATTCCCTTTAAAATAATCACATTTCGATAGGCCGGTCTTAGTGATGTCAGGGCTTCTGTCACTTCCCGCCACTCGTCCTTTATTTGAAATGCCTTCTCCGGGAGACCATCCTTAGCAATCTCTTTTGATAAAAACACGTCCGGAATAAATTGAACGATTTTTTTCCTCCGATAATGGTCAATGGCTGTATTCTTGGCAATGGAAAGAATCCATGTTTTCACCTTTGATTGCCTGTTAAAACTAGGTAATGCCTTAAGAACTTTCATGAACACTTCCTGCGTAAGGTCCTCCGCATCACTTCGGTTATTCGTAAAATAAAGACAAAATTGATAGACGTCCCCATAATACGTTTCACACAGGGAATCTATTTCATCCACTAAATTCCAGTCATCCTCTGCCACCTCAACCCCTCCTCTTCCCCACTAACTTCTGTTCCTCTATTTAATCTGTCGAATGAAACTTCTATTTGTTTCAACATTATGTAATATTTTTTTCAGATAAAAAATCCATAACTGTTTTGTAAGGTAGCTATGGATTGGTATTAATATTCAATTGAAATTTCTCTAGATGCTTTATCGTTCTAAGCCTCAAAGATCCAGGTCATCGATTACATTTCCTTCTTCATCAAAAAATGTATAATCAAATCGCATATAGTTTGCTTCTACTTCACCGAGGTCAAACCAGTTTACAGACGCTTCGTTTACAGCTAATTCTTGTTCCAATTTATGTCTATTTACTTTCACTTCCACTTTCGCAACAGGATTGTGGTGATTCGAAATCAGGAGTAATATAGGACCACCATCATCACCTTTTAAAGTGACCACAAAAGTTGAAAGAGCTTGATCCATTGTAGCAGAAGAATTCCATAAATAATCTCCATATGTGTTTTTGTAAAATCGGATGTAGGCAGGATTACCATCTGATAAAAAAGCTGCTATCCGCACATCACCAATGTCAATGATCTCCAATAATTCGATAGACTGGTGCTGGTGAGTATCAATGGAATGAATGACTTGTCGGATCGAATCTTCGTCATTTCCATAAGGTCCTCCAAAATCTTCTGCACTAGAAAAATAAGTCATATAAATCACAAGTAGGAATATTGTCGAAGCGGCAATCAGTATTGCTTTTTTCTGAGACATAACTATCGAAACCCCACCCTTCCCATTGAACTACCTTCATTTTAACATCATTTTCCAAACAACAGACATCTTTATAGAATTTTTCATGGGAAAAGAAATCGGTTTACTTATCCAAGGTGAATATTGCTATAGTCCAATCTTTAATGCCACAGGACAATGGTCACTTCCTAATATATCGCAATGTATTTCCGCTTCTTGAATGGCAGTTTTCAACTTATCTGAAACTAAGAAGTAATCGATTCTCCAACCAATATTCCGCTCCCGAACCTTCGCCATGTACGACCACCATGAATACACATCGTCTTTTTCTGGATAAAGGTAACGAAAAGAGTCAACAAATCCTGAGTCTAGTAAACTAGTCATTTTTTCTCGCTCTTCATCTGTAAAACCGGAGTTACCAACGTTAGATTTATGATTCTTTAAATCAATCTCTTGGTGAGCCACATTAAGATCTCCACAAAGGATAACAGGCTTTCGCTCTTCTAGCTGGTGAATAAATGCTTTAAAATCATCCTCCCACTTCAAGCGGTAATCAAGACGGGTAAGGTCTCTTTTGGCGTTAGGAGTGTATACATTGATGAGATAGTAGGCTGGAAATTCCAACGTGATGACCCGACCTTCTTGGTCATGTTCTTCCATTCCTATACCATACTGTACCGATATTGGTTCCTCTTTGCTAAATACAGCCGTACCAGAATACCCCTTCCGCTCAGCGTAATTCCAATATTGATAATAGCCATTTATGTCTAAGTCTATTTGACCTTCCTGCAGCTTCGTTTCCTGGATGGAAAAAATATCTGCATCCATTTCGTTAAAATAATCTAAAAATCCTTTTTTTACACAGGCACGTATGCCATTTACATTCCAAGAAATAAGCTTCATTGTTTTTTCCCCTTAACTTCTAAGTGTTGTTTATTTGTTGTAGCTGTTTTACGCATAATTGGTTTTCATATATATTGAGACTAACTAATTATATCATTTTTATTTACTAGCGTTAGGAATCAAACATGGGTAAATAGTACCCGTACCCATTCTCCATAAGCTCCCTTGCAGGAATAAACCGTAATGCTGCAGAATTAATACAATACCTCAACCCACCAACTTCACGAGGACCATCAGGAAACACATGCCCTAAATGGGAATCTGCTAGCTGGCTCCTCACCTCAGTCCTAACACTATCATGAGAGACGTCCATCTTTTCCTTTACAAAGTTTTTATCTATTGGCTTCGTAAAACTTGGCCACCCGCAGCCAGCATCATATTTGTCCCGAGAACTAAACAAAGGCTCACCAGAGACAACATCGACATAAATCCCTTCCTCCTCATGATCCCATAATTCATTTTTATAAGGTGGTTCCGTCCCACCTAATTGCGTTACATTCAATGCCATTGGTTCTAGCTGCTTTTTCAATTCCTCTTCCACCCAAACATTCCGTAAAATTTCATCTTTTCCTGACTTCCAACGCTGCAGTTTATATCTAAACTCATATTCTTTATGAAAGCGTTGATGAAATTGTTTTGCAGGGAAAAAGACTTTAAAGGGAAGTATCTCCGTGACGATGGGGGTAGAAAAACGCCCACTATTACCCAAAGCTTGTTTCGACTGCTCTGCTTGTCTTTTCTGGGAAGAGTCATGAAAAAAGATGGCTGTCTTAAAACATGGCCCACTGTCGTTGAATTGTCCCTCATTATCAGTTGGGTCAATTTGTCGCCAATAGATATTTAGGAGGTCATCGTAGGAAATCAGCGCCGGTCGATAACTAACCTGGACTGCCATGACACAATTGGCCACTCCAGACAGAACCTCTGTATGGGTAGGAGGTTCATCCAATTCTCCTGTGTAACCTGAAACAATATCCACTACGCCAGGTTTTTCAAAGGGCTGGACGAGATGCCAGAAATGTCCTCCAGCAAAGGTTGCTGTTTGCAGTTCTATACGCTTGTCCATTGGTGAGCCCCCCTCCTGTTACCAGCGAATTTTATCGATGGTTGTTATCAATCGATTTTTCCCCTCCTCATCCATTTCCCATTGCTGAATTTCTTCTTTGATCGTAGATAAGGAACCATAACCTTTCACAAACCCGTTTAACCGTGCGGCTAATGTAGAGTTAACAAAAGAGTCCTCATCCCCATAAAGCTCCATGAGATTTGCTACTGCATCAGGATACCGCTTCAAATAGTATTTTTGATGATAATCCTCTGCCCTGTAAAACTCTTTATAAGGAGCTATTTCCGTACCGAACGCTTCGCCCCACTCCTCTTCTAGCTTATCCTTCACCTCATAGATCACCTGCTTCTGTTCGTCGCTATGGTATAGCAACAAGGAGATATATTGTCTCCCTTTATAGGCCCCTCGATTGGAGTTATGATTTCTCCAGAATAATTCCAGGAGTTCCTCTAAAGAAATTATGTTTTGTAAAAAATCGATTTGAAGGGTCTCTGTATGGTCGCCCATCTGCCGGTAAGTAGGCTTGTTTGTTGTTCCCCCTCCATAACCAACACGGGTTCGAACGAGGCCACGTAAATGCCCAAACTGAGCATCTGGTCCCCAAAATCAGCCCATGCCGAACGTGATAGTCTCGTACGTCTCAAAGTACGGTTCTAGGATTTGCTTCTGTCCTTTCATATAATCAACCTTTCCTCTAAGTCTGTTTTATGCTTCAATAGCTGTAAAGTTTGTAACTCCCCTCACAATTAATCGTCTAATTTATTGAAGAAAAATATGGAAAGAAGGTAGCTCCAATGAAAAAATCACTGTTTGTTCTCATTTGCTTTGGTTTATTCATTATATCAGGTTGCTCAACTATAGACGAAACGAATGCACAGGCGGAAGAATTACTACCAACTTTAGTGGAAAAAGAAGCATTAAAACAAGGGGAATACCGTTTTGGATACATTCTCCATAACCCGAACGAAGAGTCAGTAACCTTGTTTTTTCAAGACAGTATGACCGTTGATCATTTATTAGTAAGTGAAGACGGTGAAATTCTTGGTCAAGGGGAACCAGATAACCCCCAAAAACCAGCAGAGGTTGAGTTAAACCCTGGTGAGAATTTATCTCATGATTTTGTTTTTCTAGGGCTAGAAAAAGGGAGCTATACCTTATCAGCGTGGCTCGTAGCCACCAATCTAGAAGAAGAGTACAAACTAGAAATTGAGTTTGAAGTGGACTAAATTATCAGTGGTCGTGCACCATTTGAAAACCAAATGAAAAGGCATGGGAAGCCCATGCCTTTATTCCATTTCTATCAATTCATTCGATACATCATCATAGTGGTAAACAGTTGTGACTTCATCGGGACGCCAATCAATAAGGTACAATGTGTCATTAATGACGTTTACCCAACTCCATCGTTCGTCCCCCGCGTATAAAACCCTTTGCGCGCTTCCGTCGCCTTCCACTTTCACTATCTCCCCAGTCTCTTCCGATGTTAAAATTAGTTTCCCGTCTTCAGGCAAATAGTTATGTATCCTCCCTTTCCCTAATGCTTGTACATTGGTCCCATTCAACTTCATTCGGTATATATTATCATCTTGATTGTCCATATCATGAAGAGGCTAAAATTCTCATCACGATTTTCGAAATAAATCCATTCACCCTCCACAATGAAACTAGTTGTTGAGATGTTTATATCTTTGTCCGTCATTATCTGTGTTTTTTCTTTTCCTGCCGAATTCATTCTGAACACTGCACCATCTGCAGGAATGGCATAATAAATCCAGCCATCTGCCCATTGCATGTGGTTAATCATTCCTTCCACCAGCTGAACTTTCCCTTCCCCATCTAAACTTGCTCGAAAAATCCCGCTGTCCTTCTCATTATTGGAAGAATAAAAGATGGAATCATTCACAATCATATAGTCGGAAATATAAGTATCTATGATTTGTTCCCGAACCCCGTCATCTTCTTTAAGAAACCGAAACAAACCGGTCTCTTCACCGAAGGCCGCAAAATATAAATAATCCCCATGGGACTGAATGCCACGACCGTAGGTGTTTTCATATGTTTTTTTTTGTCACACCGTCGGTACGTGAAATATTACCGTTTTCCGTCCCATCATGGTAGTAGAACCAGCCTTCTTCCTCTAGAACAAAACCAAACTGTGCAGCGTTTAGTGGATTGCTTCCTAATTTATAAGGTGGCTCAATTTTTTCTAAACTTCCACAAGCGCTAAGGGCAAACCAAAATGAAAAGAAAGCCAACATTTTTTTCCCCATCTTCTGTCACTTCCTGTCAAAAAAAGTTTCTAGTAAAAGTGTAATCGAGGAAATTGGAAAAATCTACATTAATTTTTATGCTATGATGAGAATATGGGGAGGAATGAACTTTGACAAAAAAAAATTGCAATTTCTGTATTAGCAATTATTATGGTTATATATGGCTATAACTTCTATAGCGAGAGACAAAAACAAAAAGAAATCTTTCATGAATTGATGGATAGCATCGAAGATACGTTTGTTCCCTTTGTAGAATCTGTCTCTTTTACAGTGAATGACATGGGAACCTATGTGTTGGCCTTGAATTCCATGGACTTTACTGGGGATTACGCCTCCACATCTGGCGTCATTGTCATGGAATTGGATGTTTATGAGGAAAAGGTAGAGGAAAGATATAAACTGGATTACTACCCTACTCCGAAATTGTTTATTGATGTGGCTAGGATGGATACAAATAGTGAATATGAGTTAAGCCCTACCCATATCAGCCAGCTCTCAAAGTTAATGGACGCCTTTACTGTCTTTTTATATGACTATCACTTTGAGAAAAACAACGTGCACTACTGGGAGGAACAAAGCAGTACGAGTACGATTAACGAAGACGACGTGGAGTTGAATACATACGGAATGGTTGTTAACGAGGGAATGGTGAAATACATGAAATCAATCACTGCCGTTAACCAAAGAATGGCTATTGACACTCAATTCATGGCGAAACTGCCTGGAGAAAAAATGATCATCCCCCTCACCATCGATTTTCCTGAAGAATGGAAAAAGAATTAGTCAGAAGCGCCTCGGGCCTTCGCACATTCACTTAGTAAGCACCTGAAAACCACATGAAAAAAGGGGCCTTAAAGGATTGTAAGTATCCTTCAGGCCCCTCTTTTTTGTCTCATGTTTTAAAGTTCTATTTTTTCAATTACTCTCTTCGCCTTTTCTAAGTCCTTACTTTTTACCTTAACAGACATTAACGGCGTTTTTAAATCTGTCGCCGCTTTTTCCACGTCCTTAAAATAAGAAATTCCCTCTTCTGACAATTTCTCTATTACGATGGCAATTTCACTTGCATTACTGCTAGTAAAAAC